>NZ_JARGDP010000180.1 GCF_029210395.1 Petrocella sp. FN5
CAACATCCTGCAAATGTGATATCCTGGTTATCCTTATCCAGCTTTTTATAGGCCGAATAGCCATCCGTTACCACAACGCCCTTGAAGTTTTTCAGAAATTCCTTTGGATGATCACTTTTACGTGTCTTCTGGTATTCATAGAGTATTATGGGTGTATCCTTATAGTGTTTGCCCGTTCGGTAAATCCACATGTAACTCTGGCTATTTGCCGGTCGACCGTCTTTTGATACTTTCACAGGTGTTTCATCAGCTTGCAGCACATGAAACTGATACATCTCCTCGTGAAGCCGGTCGTATAACGTGCCAAGATAACGATCAGCACATTGTATCATCCAGTTAGCCATTACTTGTTTGGAAATGTGAATATCGTTTCTTAAATAATCCTGGCTAATCCGGTGCAATGGCATTCCATTTACATATTTGCCATTCATGATACTTGCCACCAATGAGGGCGTCGCAATACTATTACGCAACAGGCTCTTTGGACGGTCTGCTTTGACAATTGTTTGATTGTCTTTGCCTGCATATACCTGGACATGATGCTCTTGTACTGTAAAAACAGCGGGATCAACTTTTACCCGTTTATAGATTTCATCCGGAAGTTGTTTCCATCCATTAGGTCCAAAGGTTTTTTCTAGATCTTCATCTGACATCTTATGAATGATTTCTTCTACAGGAAGACCTTTTAAGTCGACATCACGTTTACCTGCTTTTTTACGGCGCGTCACCATGATGACTTCATCTTCAGTAGGTTCAACAACATATTTATTTTCTATTAATGCTTCAGCTTCATTAAAAAGATAGCTCAACTGATCATCAATAACATCTAGCTTTTCGGAAGATCGGCTATACTGTTTATTATTCATCACACCAATCTGCTCAATCAAATATTCTACATTCTGATTGAGTCGTTCCAGCTGATCTTGCATCGCCAAAACGATAGCTATAACCGTTTCCTTACTGCAATTATTCAGTTCATCGATTGTGTATTGTTTACCCATAGTTTTCGCTCCTTTTTATCTGCTATGATTATACTAAAAATGCAGTTAAAAAGCGAATATACACATTTATCCTTCCGTCATTATGACGGTATAAAATTGGGCTATAATACTCTGAAAAACTACTAGTTTTTTGAGTTTTTCAGATACTTATCCACGACACACTTCTCTTGTTTGGAGTAGACACTGTATTCATTGTCCATATCCATACCTACCTGTGGATAAGCTTTCATCGTGGCTGGATTTTAACAAATATAAATTTTTGAAAATCTACGAAATGCACAAAATTAAAGCAAACTTTGTGGTGGAGGAACTTCATGAATAGGACGCCTAGGCAAAATCTCAAAGCCTTGCATTAACTGTTGGTATTGGTCTTCTGAAATTTCCAAAGCTTCTTCTGTTGTTCTTGGCCAACAGAAACCACCAGTATTTATTCTTTTGTACAACAAGAATTATTCGACTTCTTAGATAA
>NZ_JARGDP010000181.1 GCF_029210395.1 Petrocella sp. FN5
CAGGCACTGAATCCAGATAATAAATATAGCTAAATTGTGTAGATGACACTTGAGCTACCAGTAATACCCAAAATCCGTTCCGCCATAGTTACGAATAACATTCATCACTCTCATTCTTTTCATTCTTCAACAATCTTTCTCAATAATTCTTCGATATTGCTTATTCTCTTTAACAACTTAAAAAAGAAAATTAATATCAAAATAATAATAGCTATAGAAATAAAAGTACCTACTATATGTAAAATAATTTGTATCCATGCATTTTCAAATCCAATTATTTCCATGCATACCTCCAACACATTATCATAGTTTAATACTAAATGAATAATTGTGATCCTTAGTATAACTCAAAGTGTACCTGTAGGATCCCCAAAAGGAGTCGTTAATAGACCTTTTCCATATATATCACAATAGCCTATCACCATCGGTACGTCTTATAATTTCGCTTATAACATTCCAATAAAATCCCACTGTAATACCTTGAAATAGTTTCATCCCAGGTCTAGTTACTTCTCAATTTTCGACATTCTTTGGTTGTCAAAATTAATACTTCAAATCCAAGCCTTATTCAGATTATTAATCATATTTGATTATAAGAAAAGATATCTCAAGGGCATCTTTATATATAATTTAACTTTCTATAAGAGCCATATGATAAGCAATATAATGATGAAGACAAAACTCCATATACTTTCTTTTAATTTAACTGATGAGTCACTGACCTTATCATTCCCAATAAGCTCTGGTTTAAAAATGGTTATTATTGTCACAACAAAATATGACAGTATACATGTTAACAAGGAATAATCAATATTCTTAAATATCATGAGTACACTCAAGTTAATAATCAAAACAATCACTATCGACACAATCTTCTTCATTTTCATATTTCACCTATTTCTATTCAAACTAGATTGTTTCAGTCTTAAATATTTATATGTGCAATTGGTGAGAACATCAATTGGATTTTTAGAGATACTAGATTAAGAGCTACTACTCCCCCAATTATTGCTGCTACTGGTGTTGCCATAGCTACAGCACTTGCAGATGCACATAATTTGATAATCATAAGTCCCATGCCACCAGCAATACCACCACCTTTTACTATTTCTTCAATAAGGTCATAGCCACCTTGGTTACACCATAATTGCAATCCAGTAAGAGGCGCTAATGCCACACCGATATAGACAAAGTTTACATAGATATTACTTGATCTTGTTGCCATTTGAATATTTGCACCTTCAGAATAATCTTTTTGTAACTGGACTTCTCTTACATCTTGAATAAGCTTAGCATCCTCTATATTATCTTTCAAAAAGGTGTGGTATTCCTTATCGAGTGTCTTCATTGATTCTTTTAATTCTTTCAATTCATTCTTGTCCATATTGAGTATTTGTTCACTCAAGCTATCTCTAAGCATATATTTCTCTGCATCACTTAGATTATTGA
>NZ_JARGDP010000182.1 GCF_029210395.1 Petrocella sp. FN5
CTAAGACACTCCAATAAACCTTCTGATATCATTTTCAAAGTTCTCTTTATTATTTTGATATCCTTTATACCATTTTCATATAACTGAAGTAGTATATCTGCCAATTGTGTTATTAAATAATGGTTTTTCATAGCATTGTAATCTAGGCTGTTTGCGTGGGTTATGATATATCTATAGTTTTTTTGGATATTAAATCCTTCATTTTCAATCAGCCAACGTTTTCTACCTGTTTCACTTAATTCATGTGCATTTTTTTCTTTTACTCTTAAACTCGTTACCCATTGAAATTCCTGCTTTTTTTTATTCTCTTTAATGTGCTCTATTTCCAATTCCAACACTGCTACATTGTGTCCATTGTAATCTAAGTCATTTACCCATTTCAATCTATGAATACTTTTTATTTTTGGATTTCTTTTGTATACTTTTTCTGTTTCTACAATTGTTTCTTCGCCTTCACCCATTTCCTGGATTGTCTGATATTCCTTCGCTAGCGTCGGTATACTCCCATCTTTATAACGAATCAAAAATTCCCAGTTGTTCTGGCGACAGATTTCAAATACAGGCTCACATGCATATAAGCTATCACCCATTAAACAAATCGGAAGCCTTGGAAACATAGTCTTAAGTGTCTTGGCTAAACGCTTAAATGACGTTCGCTCACAATCCTGTTTGCTGATGTTTTCTTTCTCATTTTCTATAAATTCAGTCGCTATACTGACTACCAGATCGTCACTAAAAACTATTTTTGCTTCCAATACCTGGTGATAATAAATAGTTTTTTCTTCTTCTGTCCCTTTATTTACTGTCTTTGTCAAACAGTGCTCACAATGTCTTTTACTAAAACAAAACAACTGGGTCGCATCAACAATTACAAGCCAATGTTTGCTAAGAAATTTTCCGTCTTCAAAACTTTTCTTACGTATAAGACTGTATATCATGTTTTTGCGTATTTTTTCAAGTTCTGCATTATCCATTTTGGAAAGACATTCATTGATTGTTACATAATGTGGCAAATAGTCTTTTTCCTCAAGACCCAGTATTTTATATATGTTTTTTATACATGCATCTTCATTAAATGTTTCTGTCATTTCTTGCATAGATTCCATCGAGCACACATTTTTCAATATCATTACATATAAAATTACTTCAATCTCATAGGTTATATACGATTGATTACGCCCATCCAAAACATTTTTTATATCGCTTATTAAGTCTGGAAAGTAGTGGTTTTGTATTTTCAAAAAATCGACTACTTCCTTTTTAAGTTTCCTTTTTATTTCTCTAGCTTCTGCACGTGTCATAATAAATACCCCTCTGCGAAAAAGTTTTTTTTATTATACACTTTTTGCAATGATTATGCAGCTATATATGGACTTATTAGTGCGAAATATATTTACCTTTCAAAGCTG
>NZ_JARGDP010000183.1 GCF_029210395.1 Petrocella sp. FN5
AGCTTATAATTATACAATCAGATGATTTATTTATATTGTCATCCTTTTGCATTGGGTATTTCTTTAATCTAAAAAAGTAACCTTCCCGTCCCGAATCCGATCTATAATTGCTAATGATTCTACCTTAATACCTTGTTCTCTAAGTAACTGTCCTCCGGATTGAAAGCCTTTTTCAATAACAATGCCAACCCCTTCTACAGTTGCACCGGCTTGTCTTGCTATGTCAATTAAGCCAAGAGCTGCTTTACCATTCGCCAGAAAATCATCTAATATCAATACATGATCCTCACTTGATAAATATTGTTTTGAAACCATAACATCATAGGTAATCTGCTTTGTAAATGAGTAAACTTTACTTGTATAAATCTCTTTATCTAGATTCCTAGACTGGGCCTTTTTCGCAAACACGACAGGAACGTTAAACTCTAAAGCTGCAATAGAAGCAATTGCTATACCGGATGCCTCTATAGTTAGCAGTTTGGTGATTTTTTTGCTATCAAATAACCTTCTGAACTCTTTTCCCATTTCAACAAAGAGACCGACATCAATCTGATGATTCAGAAAGGAATCTACTTTTATAATCTCTTCACCGATGGTTCTGCCTTCTTCTAAAATACGTTGTTTAAGTAAGTCCATTCTATTCTCCTGCTCTAACATATTTCTATCTGGTTGACCATAAAATGAAGTCCGTCTTCCTTGCGCAAATGTAAACCATACGCTAATTAAATCTTGTATCAAAAGGAAAGTAACCATTCCCTTTGAAATAACAAAAACTCTGCATAAGCAGAGTTCAATAAATATCGCAACAAATCGTTTCCTTTGGCGAGTGCCAAAAATAAGCGATACGCTTGCATCATTTAGGAACTCATAGCTATAACTATTTACGGTAGTTTGTAGAAACTTTCAGCCCATATTGCTGAATTATACGAGTTTTTGCATGTCATTTTTCATTTTCATGTCCATGTTATTTTATTATAATATTCTTTAAAAGTCAAGCTATATGTAGCTTTGGACATCGTTGGAAGGGCCTTTTTAACAACTCAACTTTACAGATGATTCCAAGCTCTCATTTAACAAATTGGTCTTGTCACTAAGAATACTAACAAATGGGAAAGTTGAGCTACTTATTAAATGACCAATAACAACGTTTTGGTGATACAATCACTTCTTCTGTTTTCATTTTTTTCATGATCTTATCCACTTCTTTTCGCTCAACGCCTGTACCGTCTGCAACTTTACCGGCATTGACCGGTTCTTCTTGATTTTTAAAAAAATCTAAAACAACTTCATAGTTATCCATTTTCTTCCTCCTTGTAATGATTATTACTTGATAAAAGTTTTTATGTATATTCTTGATTATTCTAACACAATCGTTTTCCAATTGTAAAGTCTCAAATG
>NZ_JARGDP010000184.1 GCF_029210395.1 Petrocella sp. FN5
AGCTCTTTTAGAATACCTTGACAACAAGGACAGTTTCTATTACGACAAGAATTATTGTGAGTTTCAGAGTGTCCACAGTCAAGACAACGAGAAATATTACAACCCAGAGTGCCTGATTTACAGTTTATAATGGAAAGTGCGGCTTTTTGCTGAACCATGGTAGGATTGAAATCTCTGGAAAAATCTGAATAAGAGGTAGTAAAGATTTCTTGGATTTTATACATGATTCAAATCCTCTAAAGAATCCAAAGGACTCGTAACACTAGAAGTAATAGTAGTCGCTAGTTGAATATAGATAGTTGTTGAGAGTAAAGATTTGTGACCAAGCAAGGTTTTAATGGTTAATAAATCCGTTCCACTTTCATAAAGATGAGTTCCAAAAGCATGGCGAAATGAGTGGCAAGATAAACGACGATCCCAACCAAGACGTTCCTCATGGGCTTTAATATGACGAGGAAGATAAAAGGAATCAATAGGTCTTTCTACATCAGATTTACGCTGTTTAGGAAAAAGATATACTTTAGGTTTACCGCAAGTACGCCAGTATTCTTCGAGTAAAGGTAAAAGTTTAGGCGAAAGATTAACAAAACGAGCTGATCTGTTTTTGCACTTAGAGATGTAAATACGCATGTTTTGACGATCGATGTCACAACATTTAAGACGACAAACTTCACCAATACGAAGACCTGCAGAATACATAAGAGAAACCATTGCTTTTTGTTTTAAATCTTTTAAGGAAGAGATAAAAGTCACTACTTCAAGTTTTGAAGGGACAAAAGGAAGATAAACGTCAAACTTACGAATAGGTAGTTGATAAGGATCCCAAGATTGATGAAGAACGTATAAAGTAAAAAAACGAAGTTGTGAGATAGTAGCATTAATCGTGCGATCAGATAAAGAACGTTCATTCTGAATATAGATAATAAAGTCACGAAGTTCTTGCCAAGAAACATCTTCAGGTTTTTTAAGAAGAACAGTTTCTAAGTAATCAAGATAAGCGCGTATATAAGTGGAATAAGATCTAATTGTATGGTCAGTAAGACCACGAAGAGAAATCATTTGAACAAAAGTTTCTAAATATTTTTGCATAGTAAAATCCTCCTAGGATGTAGTGTTTTAAAGGGTTTGAATAAGAAAAAACAGTACATGGAGGACCACGAATTGAAGAAAAAGAAAATATGAAGTTGTTAGTTTTCGGTTTAAATATTATAATAGTCATAATAGTGAGTGGTTTTAATCCTATGTTTGATGTTATTGTGTGAGAACTTAACAATATAACATAGAAGTAAAAACCGCCACTATTTTTTTATACTTAATGAAATTTAGTAATGAGAAAGATTTAAGAAACAAGAATGTTCGCTAGCCATCGCGCCAGCGATTTGGTACAAT
>NZ_JARGDP010000185.1 GCF_029210395.1 Petrocella sp. FN5
TAGGTTGTCAGATAGCCTTATGGTTTCAAAAGGGGATACATTTATAAAGACACCCATGACATTGGCAATGTTGTTAGCGCCTAAACTATAGGCACCAAAGGCACCGGCAATCATTAAGGCGTATCTTGTATACTTATCCATTTTGACGATATGTATTTTGGTGTGTTCTACTATGTATTTGGTAATCCAATAAAAGATGACTGCAAAAAAGGCTGCCAAAATCGGAGTGAAAATCCATGTGCTGACAATCTTATATACCACTGCCATATCTGTTTTTATACCACCAAATAGGTTCCAACCAATAATGGCGCCTACTACAGCTTGTGAGGTCGATACGGGCAAGCCTTTCCCTGTCATTACCATGACCGTAAAAGCCGCTGAAGCCGATACGGCAAAGGAACCGCCGATGGCGTTAATAGCCCCCAGTTGTCCAAGGGTATGGGATGCGCCTGTTCCGCTTAAGACGGCACCTAGGGTAACAAATATGCTACAGATGATGGCTGCTGTTGTGAATTTGACCATTCTGGTGCCGACAGCCGTTCCAAAAATATTTGCTGCATCATTCCCACCAAGGGACCAACCCATAAATAATCCTGCAGACAAGAATATGATTGTTGAAAGTGTAAAGTTCATCATATCCATTATATACCTCGCTTAAATCTAAATACGGATAGCTTTATCGCCATTTCTTCTGCTATATCAGAAAGCCTTGCTGTTTTTTGTGCAAAATAGCGCTGGTGCATTTTTTCACTTAGTTTTAAATGATCTTTGTCTGCAAATATTTTGATTTTTAGTTTATGCTCTAGTTTATCGACTTCTGATTCATAAAAATAGACTTTACTAATATAGTCTTCTATGGTTTTATACTCGGTGAAATAAACTCTGACCCCTCGAATAAGTGTCTCTACCGCTTTACGTGAGGTTTTTGCAATTAGAATGAAGTCTTCTTTAAAGTCTTCTTCTATTTTGGGTTGCTCAACTTGTAGGTCTAAGAGCATTTGTTTAGAAATATCACCAATGTCATCCATAGAATCCATAAGCTCTAGGATATCTGCGCTAAGATCTGGCACCAAATTATATCTGTATAAGATGAATTTTAGGTTCTTTAGATGTTCATCTGCTTCACTTTCCTGTTCTACAACAACTTTGACACGCTCTTCAAATTGCTGGCAATTATTGGTCATATAATCTTTGATGCCCTCATAAAAAGTCATTGCACCTTTTTGAAGACAGTTGAGATATAAATCAATCTCAAGCTCTAATTCTCTGTTTCTGTCTTGAAATATGTTCATTGATTTCTCCTTCC
>NZ_JARGDP010000186.1 GCF_029210395.1 Petrocella sp. FN5
AGGTTTGCTACATAAATAGTTCAAATGCTTGACAAAAGATATTTTTTCATAAAAAATATAAGTAGGGTTAAAGAATACATTTTAAGGAGATGACATGAGACTTATTAGAATTTTGACTTTATGGCTTATGGTACTGGTTATTCTTTCGAGTTGTATTATGGGTAATCGTAAAGTAGTGGAGCCAAAAGAACCGATTAATCAGGCAAGTACCAATTCAGAAGAAGTTCCTGTAAATGCGAGTCAAGAAGCAATTCAACAAGATGAAATTCAAATAGAAGTAATTAGTGAAACCAAAAGAGTATCACTTTTATCGGTTGGAGATATTATGATGCATGTTTATCAGTTGAGACGCGGATATAATGGTGTTGATTTTGATTTTTCAGATTCATTTCGATATGTTGCACCGATTATTCAAGAAGGAGATTATGCAGTAGGTAACCTTGAGACAACTTTTGGTGGCGTAGGTACTCAAAGAGTCAACAACGAAAAAACTGTGTTTAGAGGTTATAGTGGCTATCCAACCTTTAATAGCCCGGATGTTTTAGCACAAAATATAAAAGACGCCGGCTTTGATTTGGTGTCAACGGCAAATAACCACTCTCTTGATACAGGTACAAAAGGGTTACTTAGAACGCTAGAAGTATTAGAGCAAAATAAGCTAGAGCATATAGGCACCTTCAGGACACAGGAAGAGGCAGGTGCCATTAAGACAGTTGATATAGATGGTATTGAATTTGCCATGATCAGCTATACCTATGGCATGAATGGCTTTACACTTAAAGAAGATGAAGATTATATGGTGAATCATCTGAATATGTACGATGAAAAATATGTTAATGAAATGCTTGAGAAAGTATCTTTTGCTAAGAAAACCACGAAGGGTCTTGTGGTGGTGATGCTTCATTATGGCAATGAATATAAGGCCTTCCCGGATCAGAATTATCAAAAGCCTATTGTGAATCGGCTTTTTGAAGCTGGTGCGGACATTATATTAGGTGGTCACCCCCATGTGTTGCAACCAGTCGCCTTGAAGGAGATGGTTGATGAAGATGGTAGTACAAGAGTTGGGGTTGTTATTTATTCGTTGGGCAACTTTATTTCTTCACAACGGAATGTGGATGGTAAGGGCCCTCATAAGGATATTGGGTTAATCTTTGAAGTCATTGTTGAGCAAGTGGACGACCAACAACCGGAAATCATTGAAGTTGCCTATACGCCTACCTATACCCACTGGTCTAAAAAGGCAATTACGATTGTACCGACTTATGATGTTCCCAAG
>NZ_JARGDP010000187.1 GCF_029210395.1 Petrocella sp. FN5
AAAATAGCGATTTTTACAGATACTTTTTTACCACAGGTCAATGGTGTCACCAATACCTTAAGACGATTTGGTGAATATTTAAAAGCCAATCATATTGACTACATTTTTGTAACACCAGAACAAAAAAGCGAAAGTGATTTACCCTATAATATCGAAGCTTTTTTATCTACACCTTTCTTTTTATATCCTGAATGCCGTCTAACTTTCCCTAATTTAATCCGATTAAACAAAAGACTGGATGCTTTTGGACCGGACATTATATTTACAATGACGGAATTCACCATGGGTCTATGCGGTCTAAACTATGGTAAAACGCGCAATATTCCTGTAGTCTCTAACTATTCTACGAACTTCTCGACCATACTAAAATCTTATAAATTAGGCGTCCTTGAAAAACTGACAGATAAATATTTGGCCTGGTTTCACCAAGAAGCCACTAGGACCGTGACCCCTTCAGTTGAATCTGAAAAAATATTGAAAAAGATGGGTGTTTTGAGAACTGGCATTTTTGGTAGGGGCATTGATTTTGACCATTTTTCAAGGGATAAACGATCGGTACAGCTTAGGAAATCTTTGGGCTTAGAAGGTAAACTGGGATTACTTTATGTGGGCAGATTATCACCTGAGAAAGATTTAGATGTGCTAAGAGATGCAATGCAACTTTTAAATCATACATACTCGGATAAAATTCAACTGGTAATCACCGGTGAAGGTCCGATGGAGAATGAACTAAAAAAAACCATGCCGGATAATGTGGTATTTACCGGTTACAAAAGAGGACAAGCATTAGCAGAAATCTATGCCAGTTGTGATATTTTTGCTTTTCCCTCCTCTTTTGAAACATTTGGCAATGTTGTGCTAGAAGCCTTTGCTTCAGGACTTCCTGTAGTTGGTGTCAATAAGGGTGGTGTAAAGACGTTGATTGATCCAGGGTATAATGGTTTCTTAGTGGAACCAAATGACAGCGAAGTCTTTGCCTTTGCTCTAGAGAGGTTGATTGTGGGAGACATAATGCGCCATCAATTTGGAACCAGGGGTAGAAGTTATGCAAAAGGAAAAGCTTGGGATGCTGTCTTTAACACACTATTAGAGGACTTTGCTACCATTATTCATGATTTTGAACGGCTGCCAGAGCTAGAGTTGAAGTCCTATTACCAAGAAAAAAATAGTATCGCATAATATGAAAACGCACCTAAAATAGAATAAAGGCTTCTAATCATCTCCCTTCATTTACTATAAAAGAAGGGAGCTTTTTGATGTTTTTTCGGTGTTAGAA
>NZ_JARGDP010000188.1 GCF_029210395.1 Petrocella sp. FN5
TTCGATTCCGGCTCTGGGCATTCCGTATCGGTACGCGGGTGTAGTTTAATGGTAAAACTCCAGCCTTCCAAGCTGGTTACGGGGGTTCGATTCCCCCTACCCGCTCTCTGCGCGAATGGCTCAGTGGTAGAGCATCGCCTTGCCAAGGCGAGGGTCGCGAGTTCGAATCTCGTTTCGCGCTTCATCAAAACACTCAATTCTAAAACTAGAATTGAGTGTTTTTTATTGGTATAATAAATGTAGTCGAAAACTATACCCAGCAAAACTCATAATGCATCTGTGAATGAAATGATTTATATATTAATACTATAGGATACATTAGATTGATATGAATACGAGGAGACAATGATGATTACACTCTATTTCTCAGGAACCGGCAATACCCGTTACATTGCCACGCATTTTGCAAAAAAAATGAATCATGAAGCTTATTCTATTGAAGAAGACCTAGACTTTGTGTCGTTGATTTCAAGTCATGAAACTATAGCTTTTTGCTATCCCATTTATACTTCGGATGTACCCTTTATTATGAAAAGGTTTGTTAAGACGCATCAACATTTACTGCAAAACAAGAATCTAATTATACTATCTACGCAACTCTTTTTTTCCGGAGATGGGGCGCGCGTCTTTACCGATTTGTTAAGAGACATAACCTATTCTGTCATTTATGCAGAGCATATCAATATGCCTAACAATATTTGTAACTTGTGGGTTTTGCCCTTGGCAAAAGAAAAGCGAATTGCTAGATACCTTAATCGTGCAGAATCGAAACTGAATAAAATATGTAAACGTATTGAACAAGGTATTATTATTAGGCGTGGCTTTAATCCGGTTTCCCAGTGGTTGGGATGGTTCACCCAACGTGCCTATTTCCCAAAAATTGAAGCAAAAGCCATGAAAGATGTTCGAATAGACACGCATTGTAATTTGTGTGGCAAATGTACACGTGTTTGCCCCATGAATAACCTTGCCATTGAAAACAACCAAATCACGCAACAAGGTGCATGTACTTTATGTTATCGGTGTGTGAATCTATGTCCTCAAAAAGCAATAACTGTACTCATCCATTCTAAAGTGAAAAAACAGTACAGATATTGGGCAGTATAGTTTTTACTTATATTTCTTCCATTATTCTTCTATTTTGTGATGCATATCACATTCCTTCACCTTTTTGAATGCTATTATTAGGGTAAGAGAAAACAATATTAGGTAGATACTAAGGAGGAAGAT
>NZ_JARGDP010000189.1 GCF_029210395.1 Petrocella sp. FN5
CATATTGATATTACAAAAGCCAAACAAGTACCAATGGGGGATGCAGAGTCGGCCAATAAGAGAACCATATTCCAATTCTTACATCCGGAAGTATTACAAACCTGCCAACTCAGCATGGGTCTCACCAAGCTGGCACCGGGTAGTGTATGGAACACCATGCCCTGTCATAGTCATGAACGCCGAATGGAAGTTTATTTCTACTTTGACTTACCACAAGACAGTGTTGTTTTTCACTTGATGGGTGCGCCATCAGAAACCAGGCATGTCGTCTTAAGAAACGAAGAAGCCATCATAGCGCCCAGTTGGTCCATACACTCAGGATGCGGTACCTCTGCATACAGTTTCATTTGGGGTATGGTAGGAGAGAACAAGACATTTACAGATATGGATCATATCGCCATGAAAGATCTCAGATAGGAGTGATAAGATGATATTAGATAGTTTTAATCTAGATAGTAAAGTAGCAATCGTTACCGGAAGCAGTCAAGGTCTTGGCCAAGGTATGGCAATGGCTCTAGCAGAAGCCGGTGCGGATATTGTTGGTGTGGATTATAGCGCTGGTGGAGAGACTCAGCAGTTAATTGAAGACCTAGGACGTAAGTTTCATCACATACAAGCGGACTTGATGAAGATAGACAAGCTAGAAGCCATCGTGGCAGAAGCCGTAGAAGTATTTGGTCATGTGGATGTCTTGGTTAACAACGCAGGGACCATACGACGTGAAGACGCCATTAATTTCAGTGAAAAAGACTGGGATGATGTGATGAATCTGAATATTAAGACCGTATTTTTTTTCAGTCAAGCTGTAGCAAGACAATTTATGAAACAAGAAACAGGTGGCAAAATCATCAACATTGCCTCTATGTTATCCTTCCAAGGCGGCATTCGTGTGCCATCTTATACGGCATCAAAAAGTGGTGTTATGGGCGTAACAAGGTTAATGGCCAATGAGTGGGCAAAAGACAATATCAATGTCAACGCCATTGCGCCCGGCTATATGGCAACAGCCAATACAGAAGCGCTTCGTGCTGACGTGGCACGTAATGCAGCCATACTAGAGAGAATCCCAGCCAACCGTTGGGGACTACCCTCCGACCTAAAAGGCCCCATTGTGTTCTTGGCTTCAGAAGCTTCATCTTATGTGAATGGTTATACCATTGCTGTAGATGGTGGATGGTTGGCACGATAGAAAATAAACTTCATGGTCGGT
>NZ_JARGDP010000019.1 GCF_029210395.1 Petrocella sp. FN5
GTGGATTATGAAAGAACTTCTCATTCTAAGCGGTAAAGGTGGTACAGGAAAAACCACCATAGCAAGTGCATTCATTAGACTTTCAGAGGCGAAAGCCTACGGGGATTGTGATGTCGATGCACCTAACCTTCACCTCATAACAGGACAAAGATATGATCCGCTTGTAACAGATTATTATGGCTTGCCCAAAGCAGAATTCGATCAAGACTTATGTATTGAGTGTGATCGTTGCAGGCAAAACTGTCGTTTCGATGCGATTTATGTTGAGGACGGTTACCATGTGGATGCTTTTGCTTGCGAAGGGTGTAGCGTTTGTGAGATGGTGTGTCCGGCGGCGGCTATAACCATGAAGCCGGCTGTGGCAGGTGCCTTAATGCTATACACCCAAGATGCCAGTGTATTTTCTACAGCACAACTAAAAATGGGTAGTGGCACTTCAGGTATGTTGGTTACAAAAGTAAAAAAACAAATGAAGTCAATCGACGTGGACACAGATCTAGCTATCATTGACGGTTCCCCAGGGATTGGTTGTCCAGTTATAGCTTCCCTTAGTGGGGTGGATATGGTGCTCATTGTAACTGAACCTTCTATATCCGGTATCAGTGATATGGAGCGCATCATAAAAACCGTTGGAAAATTTGGAATAAAAACAGCTGTATGTATCAATAAATATAATACGAACCTAGAAAATACAGAAAAAATACAAGACTTTTGCAAAAAAAAAGGTCTATCTTTTATTGGCAATATTCCCTACGATTCGGAAGCGGTAAAAGCGATTAATATGGGACAAACCATTGTGGATGTTGAATGTGATTCCGGTAGAGCTGTTAGGGTTATTTATCAAAAGACCAGGGCACTACTTTTTGAATCTGAAAGATAACTAAAAATAAGAATATAAAAGGAGAACAAAATGATTAAGATTGCGATTGCAAGTGAAAAAGACGTGGTAACGGAACATTTTGGACATTGTATTAATTTCAACATTTTTGATGTGGAGGGCAATCAGATTGTTAAGACGGAATCCATACCTAATCCTGGACATAAACCAGGTTTTCTTCCCAATTTTTTAAATGATCTGGGTGTCAATGTCATTATATCTGGCGGCATGGGTGGTGGTGCTGTGGATATTTTCAATGAAAAAGGTATTGAAGTTGTAGTCGGTGCAAGAGGCAGTGCCAGAGCGGTTGCAGAAGCCTATTTACAAGGCGCACTTAAGTCAACCGGCTCAATTTGTCACGAACATCAGCATCATGATGAATGTGTGTAATATTATAATCATAAACTAAGCCATTTGACAAAATGCACTTAAGAGCGGTTCATGCTTTTAGGTGTATTTTTTTCTAATCAAGATTTAAGTATTTACACCGTTCCCTTTAAAATTGGTGTGTTAATATTATAACCAAAGTTACGAATTGCAGTTTGTCTGATTATTAAGAAGAATAATGTTTAATTAAATACTTGGTTAAGGTGTCAAAACTATATAGTTGAACTTTCACATACAATATATAGTTACGAACGTATCAACGTAATCTATATATTGTATGTGAATTTAGTGAATCTTAGTTTTGACCCTTTAACCATGCTTGTATTTTAGAGCGGAAAGAGAGGGTTTTATGGGTACAATAATTATTTACAAATCAAGAACAGGTTACACAAAGAAATATGCAGATTGGATTGCTGAGGAACTGGGATTTCAATCCTATGATTACAAATCGGCAATGTCACTCGACTTGTCCCAATTTGATACGATTATATTTGGGGGTAGTCTACACGCTTCGGGAATACTGGGACTAAAGAACATCAAAAAGAAATTGGACTTTTCAAAAACCAAAAAGCTTCTGGTTTTTGCAGTTGGTGCGACACCCCCAGTAGCTGGTCTTGAAAAGATGTTAACAGAAAAAAATGTAGGAGAAGAAGAAAGGTCCATGGTTAAGATTTTTTTCATGAGAGGTGGCTTTAACTACGATCGGTTAAATCCAATAGATAAGATGCTTATGTCTATGATGAAAAGAGGTATTATGAAGAAGAAAGAAGGTGAACGTACCGCAGACGAAAAAGGTATGCTGGCTGCCTTTGATTACCCTTTGGACTTTACAAACAGAAAAAACATACTTCCAATTATTAATTATTATAGGCGTGATGACCAAGTTGGTTAATCTTAGGAACTTCTGGCTGTCCTCTTATGTATGAATACGATTTTTCGATTATTTTTGCCACTAAATGCAATATATACTTTACATTGTGAAACATATATAGTACAATATGTAATGTAAAGGAGGCTTGTTATGAAAAATAAACGCATGAAAATAGCTCGAATGGAATGGGATATGAAACAAGAAGATCTGGCAAAAAAAGTTGGTGTAACAAGACAAACAATTGGACTCATAGAAGCTGGTGACTATAACCCAACACTTAATCTTTGTATCGCAATTTGCAAAGCATTGGGTAAAACACTAAATGATTTATTTTGGGAGGAATAAAAATGAAAAAAACAAACATTCAAGACGAAAGGATTATATCCTTAAGAAGAAAAATACAAAGTGATGCATTTGGGGTCTTATTTGTGGGGCTACTGATCTCGATATTACTACAAAAAATTATGTTTAATGCACCATTTTCTCAGTATGCAGCAGAGTTCATCCTTCTCATGGTATCAGCAATTTATGTAGAGGGCAGAAACATTATCGTAGGTAGTGGTACTTATAGTGTTGATCTCAGCGGACAAACACTTGTTATGATACATAGTCTTGTATCCGGTTTGGCCATTGCTGCGATCTCAACGACATTTAATGTCATAAATCATGGCGTAGAACAAATGGGAGGCATTGGTGGCTTAGCAATAACGACATTGATAACCTTTGCTTTTGGGGCCTTGCTATCGTTTATTGTGTTCCAATTACTATATATGATTAATAAGAAAAAGCAAAAACAAATCGATGAGAAGTACTTAGATGCAGATGAATAAGGTCTTTAACCTAAAATCTAATCATTATTTAAGCATTCCCACATTTGCTTCTAAAGATGGCATGTTAATATTATATCAAAAGTGATGTTAATGATGAATCAAGAACTGAAAGTTGAGAATGGGATGTATTAAAACTAAGGTTTACGGTCAGTGGTATATATCAAGATATCACCTATGGTGGAAAAACCGCCAAGACAAACTTTGATTTCAAGGAGAATAATGTAGAAGCTTATAATGTATTTCTTGATCTTAGAGCGGGCGTTAATATATCTAAGTCGCACAAAAAGAATTTGATATGGATGATGACAGGGATAAAGCGTTAGCGATTTGGTTAGAAGAAATGGAATTTTGACCCTTTAACCATATATTTATAGAATGAGAATTGCAGGAGGATTAATAATGAAGCGTGTTATTAAATGGTTTTTTATATTGGTAGGTGTTCTTGTATTAATGTCAATAATATGGGCTACGAAAGATTTGTCAGCTATTAAAGCGGTTGAACTTGATGAATTTGATTTAGAAAATCTTGACGATGGAAACTATTATGGGAAATATGAGAACGGTCGATTTTCCAATGAACTTACGGTCGAAATTAAAGATAAAAAAATAAGAGACATAAAGGTCACAAAACCTGTACTAAGCAGCAATGAAGCACTTATACTAGAAATTAAGGATAAGATATTATCAGAACAATCGTTGGATGTAGACGCTGTTTCAGGCGCTACCTATACAACAAAAGCTTATCTTAAAGCCATTGAAAATGCACTGATGATTGAAAGGGAAAAAACAGTCAATGAGGAGATCGGAGAAATAGATAAAGAAGAAATAGACGAAATAAACGAAACAGACAAAGAAGAGACAGTATATGAACAAATAAGTGGGTATATGTGGGAGGAAAGCATAGAAGCTTTTTCACCTTATTATGAGCTATTAAATCATGAGATTACCGGCTATGAAGAAGAGAAAATAGGGGACCACCTTGAAGTATTATTCTTTTATAAGCTCATTCAAAAAAACTATGATCGAGACCCAGATACAGTAGGCTATATCAAAGAAGCCAAAGAACAAGGGAATGTTAATTATCAATTGATGTACGATGAGTATTTAGCGCCAAGAGAAATGAATTTTCAGCTTAAGATTGTAATAGATGAAAAAGATGTAATGACTTTATATGCAAATAACGCCCCTGTTGGAACCCAGTGGGAGCCAGTTAGTTTGACCGATTATATTCTTAGTAATTAGTTTTGACCCTATAACCATATATTTGGGTATAAAAACTACGTGCCTAAGCTTTCATATATGTGTATGAGAGCATCAAGAACACGTAGTTTCAACCTTTGAGCCATGTTATAAGATTGATTTAGTAAATGATATAACCAGGGGTTTGAGGGGGTAAACTTAAAGTGGAGAAATTTGGAGAGATGACTTTAACAGTATCATTTTCTTGAATGTCGACTTGGAAGATTGTGGTCTTTTCTGAAGTGTGAATGACAATACGATTGGCATAGTCTTTCTCTTCAAGATCTTGGACTATTGAAAAGCTTAAGTTGCCCTGATCATCAGAAGTGATCTCCTTTATGAAACCTTCATGAAAAGTAGGCTCTGATTGGGTCACTTTTAGGGTTTCATTTTCTATTTCAATGCCTAAACTTGTAATTTCAGATAGAAATTCTATTGGCACCCATGTATGTCCATCTAAAATAATAGGTGCACGACTTAGAGCCCAAGGTGCCATTTTTTGCCTAAAATAGGCATTTTCACCAATAGCGATGGAGGTCCATAAGGGACCTTTTGATAAATCCACACGTTTGCTAGCTTCATGCCAAATGAACTGATAACCAAAAGCCTCAAGGGTTTTTCTTAGGGGTATCATCGTGATGCCCTCAATAACTTGTATTTCGGTAGCAACCGATATTGGTGTTTCATTGTTAGGATGAGACTGGGCAAATGCACTTGTAATGGTTCCAAGACTCATGCATGTGATAAGTAATAAAAGTGTACTGATTTTTTTCATAAGATGCTCCTTTATATATTATTTATTTGGAAAGCGCTACTTTCCCTTTTAGGCCTAATACATAAATTATGACGATGAAAAAATAAATAGGTTCTCAAATTTTATGGATTGTATTGAAACTGTAACATAATCGTTCTATAATTAATAATGGTTAAATGCTCAAGCGCCATCTGTGATGATGGCAAGATAGGAGATGAAGATATGGCGATACAAGCGTATGTTAATTTTAATGGTAATTGCCGTGAAGCGGTAGAGTTTTATGCAAAAGTGTTCAAGACAAAAGAACCTGAAATTATGACCTATGATGAAATGCCGCCGGATCCGGATTTTATTGTATCTGAAGAAATGAAAAATTGGGTACTACATACGAGCTTAGAGATTAGCGGCAGTACAATTATGTTTTCTGATGTTTTTCCTGGTATGCCCCTTGTTGTTGGTAATAATATAAGTTTGACGATGATAACAGATGATGAGACAGAAATTCGAGATGCCTTTGATCAGTTAAAAGAAGAAGGACGTGTTGATATGGAACTGGGAGAGACTTTCTGGAGCAAATGTTTTGGTAGTGTAGAAGATAAATTCGGCATCATCTGGCAGTTTGATTTAGACAGTGGTGAAAGCTACTAATGTATGAACTCAATTAATAAAGCAGTCCATCATATTTCTTAAAAAGACATATCCAGAAAGTTAATATAAGATCAGCCACTAATTATAGTGGCTGATCTTATGTTTATTTGTTCTTCTCAAGGAAGTCTTTCCTGCCGGAACAATTTGCTTTGCAAAGCGAGGCATAGCCTCTTTGTTCTGAAGTTTAAGCCTTAAGTTACTTACTGGATTCAGATGGCTTAGTAGCATGGGTATCAAGTTCGGTTTGTACGTCCATTCTGGAAATATTCTTGTTCAATACAACGAGCAAGAGATCAATTCGGTTACTGATTTCTGCAAAGACTTTGTTAAAAACCTGTTGAATCTCAGACTCTGTACCAGTCATGGCTGCCGGGTCATTAAATCCGAAATGGGCATAGATGGGTTTATTTGGAAAAGTAGGACATTGCTCATGCATCTTGTCACATAGGCTAATGACAATATCGATATCCTCATTTAGAAATTGATTCAGATGTTTCGGGTGGAGATTTTCAGTGTCGATATCATGTCTCTTTAGGACTTCTATAGCATGTGGGTTGACAAAAAAATGAGATTCATGGTATATTTCAGTAACGTTAATTTTATATATTTAGATATATGGCTAAAGCATCAAAACTCTATAGTTGAACTTTCGCATACCATATATAATTAAGAATGTGTCAACGGAATCTAACATTCTATGTGAATTTAGTGAAACTTAGTTTTGATCCTTAAACCATATATAAATTAATAGTCCTTAAGAAAGGTTTTTTGACAGATGAAGAAAAATATTCAGAATCAATTATTTTTTGTAACAATCGTATTTTTTGTATTAGGGATCTTACATATTAGCTTAGCTTTATTTGGTCTAATATGTTTTACATTACCTTTTTACCAATACTTAAAATATAAGGATAGAATGTGGTGTAAATACTATTGTCCCAGAGCAGGCTTGTTTAAAGTCATCTTTGGAAAAATCGGTCTCAAGAAAAAAATTCCAAATTGGATTAAAAATGGAAAAGGAAAACAAATGGTTCTATACTATTTTGGAATAAATCTATTTTTTGCAGCCATGTCAACCATTATGGTTGGTCTTGGACGTATAGACCCTATCGATCATGTTCGCTTTTTAATCTTGTTTGAGATACCTTTTTCATTACCACAGCTATTAAGGTATGCGGCACCCAGTGCCA
Source organism: Petrocella sp. FN5 (assembly GCF_029210395.1). Taxonomy (GTDB): domain Bacteria; phylum Bacillota; class Clostridia; order Lachnospirales; family Vallitaleaceae; genus Petrocella. Next base: position 6,797 of record NZ_JARGDP010000019.1, read on the forward strand.
TCATTCACCTGGGGTACAGGATCTATTCCATGATGTTAACATCGACCATAATCGGTAGTGTATTGGCTTACTTATACTTACCAAGAACATGGTGTATGATCTGTCCTATTCAGACATTAACGACAAAAGAGGCTCCTAAGTTATCCTAGGAACCTCTTTATATTTTTGAAATATATTAACGTATTGCCTTTAAAGCACCACTCCATGCTATCAATTGATCCAGCATAGCTTGAACACTTTCCTCATGTCGTGAATCGGGTTTAAAATCAGAGAAATTCTCAAAATCTGTAAACAGAGATAACATGACTTGGTCACGAACATCAGCAATCTGAAGTTCAGCCATAATTTGTCTTAAGTGCTCAACAGCTCTGGTGCCACTGGCTGAGCCATAGCTGACAAAGCCTGCAGCTTTATTGTTCCATTCAGCATAGATAAAGTCGATTGCATTCTTTAAGGCTGCTGAAATAGAATGGTTATACTCAGGTGTTACAAATATGAAGCCATCAAGTGAATTGATTTTCTCGGCCCATTTTTTAGTATGGTCCTTTGTATACTGGGCCATAGCCGGTGGATATGGCTCGTCCAGTAAAGGTAGGTCATAGTCGGCGATATCAACCAACTCAAAAGCCACATCTTCTCTTTTGACAGCAATGTCATTGACCCACTTGGCAACGGCACTTGCATTTCTTCCTGGTCTTGTACTTCCTATAATAATTCCTATTTTTAACATTTGTCTTCCTCCTTATTAAGTAAATCACTAAGCATAAACTACTAATTAGTGATATATGTTGAATGATAATGGCCATTAAAGGCCATTAAGTTTCTTAAGTAATTGAAGTAACTGTTGCTTTTCGTCCATGGTTAGACGATGAAAAAAATCTTTCAGATAATGAAGGTGTGTTAAAAAAGCTTCTTCAATAATTTGTGCGCCTTGCTCTGTCAAGGACACTTTATAAGAGCGTTTGTCCTCATCATCCGGACTTTTCTTAATCCAGCCTTCCTTTTCTAAGTTCCGAATAACCACAGTCATATTACCGCTTGTAGAAAGATTTTTATGGATCAATTCACAGATTTTTAGAGGACCAAGGTGGTACAAGGATTCTAAAACGCCAAACTGAGGAACAGTTAAACCATAAGTCTTCAAAAAAACTTGTAAAGTTCGAGTGAAGCTTAAGTACGTCCTTGATAAAGCCACAACTGATTTTAAATGTACATCATTTTCATCGCCATAAGAGAATGTATTTATCATATAGTCAATATATCACTAACTAGTAAGAGTTGTCAAGTCTTTATTTTTTTTATGAAAATTATTAATCCAAACAGGTAACTTTTAATACGACATATCGTCGGGGAATGAGGACAATATCCGACGTGGTGTCGAAAACCATATGTGAATGGGTTTGTATAATGATGGGATGATAAATGTTGAAAATGTTGGTGGTTGAGGATAGGGTTGTTATAGTGTATAATTTCTATAAGCAGATGATAATAACAGACAAAGAGGGTATCTTGAATGAGGGTTATTAGACCAATGAGAAGGCATATAATAAGAGAGATGTTCATAAATATGAAATTAGGTATAGGATTGCTTTTAGTGCTGTGCTTTTTTGCGCCTACTGGTTTGACCATTTATGGTGAAGCCATCTATTTCACCATAGATTCTTTAAATGAATATGAGACGATTATGTTAATCATCAATCCAGAAAATGGTGATATTCTAGCCAGCAGCAAAGGAGCCAAGATCTATTATGGGTACGAGAATATTGATGGCATGAATATCAAATCAATTAATACTTTGTCGGAGGAAGAAGTAGATGAGGAAATGGACCATGCATATTTGGAAAATCGGAATTTTTTCCATTTTCGTCATAGACTATCAAATGGAGAGATTAGAGACGTACATGTTAATTCTTATGCAATGATGCTAGAGGGTGAAAATGTACTGGTTTCAAGAATAAGAGATGTGACAGAAGAGATTCATAATGAAGAAGTCAAGCAATTATACTATAAATCAGCTATTTTCATGTTTTTCATTTTTGTAGTTATTCTTTCAATATTGATCTACAAGCTTGATAAAGCCAAAAAAAGAGCTGATGAGGCAAATTCAGCAAAAAGCAAGTTTCTTGCGAACATGTCCCACGAAATCAGAACGCCTATTAATGGAATGTTAGGATTTTTACAACTCTTACAAGCCTATCCTATGAGTGAAGAACAAAAGGAACTAATCGATGGTGCGAAGGTGTCCTCCAATATGCTTCTTCATGTTGTCAACGATATACTTGATTTTTCAAAAATAGAGGCTGGAAAATTGCAGTTAGAGTATATACCTTTTAGTCTTGAAAAAATGGTTAAAGAATCTGTTTCCATTTTCAAACCAAACGCTGTTGAAAAGGGGATTGAACTCTTGATCTATATCCAAAGTGGCTTACCATCTCATGTTATTGGAGATCCTATGCGTCTTAGACAGATTTTGTATAACTTATTAAGCAATGCCATAAAATTCACCCATAAAGGTCAAGTTGAACTTCGAATAGAAGGTGTTATGGATGAGGATGAGCAGATACATTTAACTTTTGAAGTTGAGGATACTGGTATTGGTATTGCGCCAGATAGTTTGGACCTACTTTTTGAGTCTTTTAGTCAAAGTGATGTGTCGACAACAAGAAAATATGGTGGTACAGGGCTGGGTTTGACGATTTCAAGAGAGTTGGTCACCATGATGGGTGGAGAAATTCGGGTAGATAGTCAATATGGAAAAGGCACGGTATTTACCTTCAACATAATCCTTCAATCAATAAAAGAAGAGGGAGACCAAGACTGTAAAAAGGATATGGACGATACTTTGGAATTAAGTGAAGTCATGATTTCTCCTACGAAACAACCGAGGATTCTCGTTGTTGAAGACAATAAAATCAATCAGAAGTTAATTGTGAAGATGTTGGCATCTAAGAGCCTCGTATGTGATTTGGTTTGTCATGGTAAGGAGGCGGTGGAAGCCATCATTCACAAAACCTATGATATCATTTTTATGGATTGTCAAATGCCTGTAATGGATGGGTATGAAGCTACAAAAAGAATCAGACAAATAGAAGATGGAAAACGACGTGCAAAAATCATTGCCATGACAGCCAATACGATGGAAAGCGATCAAAAGAAATGTATAGAAGCCGGTATGGATGACTATATCAGTAAGCCTATTGATTTCTATAGAATGATAAAAATTATTTATGGAAAATAGTTGGTTAAGTTATTTGACAGAGAAAGGATAAGGCATATGAAAAACCCTCAAGAAAGAGAACCGATTCGTCGAAAAGAGTTTTTGAAAGATGTGCTTGTTTGTTCCTTAGGTGCATATGGCGGACCTGAAGCCCATATGGGTGTTTTTATCGACCAGATGGTGGTGAAAAAGCATTATCTGAGTGAAGAAGAATTAATAGAGCTTATTGCCTTATGTAGCATTTTACCGGGGCCAACCAGTACACAGACCATTGTATCAATAGGCTATAAAACCGGTGGCCCTTTCTTAGCACTATTAACCATGTTGGTCTGGGCACTTCCAGTACTGATCCTCATGACACTTCTTTCGTTTTTATATCAGTTTTTTGAACAAATGAATTGGGATAAGGACAGTCTTCGTTACATCGGCCCGATGGCAGTTGGTTTTATCGTGATGGCGGCTTACCGTATCAATAAAAAAGTGGTGACAGATAAAATGACTTTTGTCATATTTTTGTTTGGTGCTATTGTAACCTATTTGATAAGGGCACCTTGGATTTTTCCACTTGTACTTATTATAGGTGGTATTATAAGTGTAATAGTTAGTAAAGAAAAAGAACTATGGCAACGTGTAAAACTAAACCCTCCATGGGTTTACTTGGTTATATTTTCTTCGATTGCCCTAATCAGCATTGTTTTGACGTTAACTTGGGACAATCTACTTGTGCACCTTTTTGAAAGCTTTTACCGTTATGGCTATTTGGTTTTTGGCGGTGGGCAGGTTGTGGTACCTGTTATGCATAGTGAGCTTGTACAAGTCAATCAGTATATGACCAATCAGGAATTCTTGACTGGGTATGGATTGGTTCAAGGCTTGCCGGGACCAATGTTTAGTTTTAGCGCTTATGCAGGAGGGATGGCGGCTAGAGTGGGTGGCCCCATGATTCAGATTCTCGGTGCCATAGCCAGTGGTATAGGTATATTTCTGCCAGGATTGTTGTTGATTTATTTTGTCTATCCGGTGTGGGAAAATCTAAAGAAAATCAAAGGTGTTAAAGTTTCTATAAAGGGTATTAATGCTGTGGCAGGTGGCATGATTGGCGTGGCTGCAATCGTCTTAATGCAACAAAGTGGTTTTAGTTTGGAAAACATTATCGTTACGTTTCTGACGGTCTTGTTGCTACTGACCAAGAAAGTACCAGCACCGCTTATGGTATTAACGTTTATAATTGCAGGTTTTCTTATCGGTTAGTTTAATATTATAGCAGAGCATCATTTTGTAGTTAGGTTATAGGATTAAAACCAAGTTTCACTACATTGGAAGGTGACATAAATGTTCTTGATGATCATCAATAGTTTAATGGATTTCCGTCGTTCATGGAGGAAATATATCGCTCTTGGATTGGGCTATCTATTGATAACGAGCTACTTGTTTGTACCGGGGTTGGCATATTTGTTTAACCGTCTATTGATTGTGTCAAAAACAGGGGTACTTCTTAATAGAGATATCTTCAAGATATTCCTAAACTATAAAAATGCATTGGGAATATTTTCATTAATGATTCTGGCGGTTGTATTCATATTAATTGAACTAGGTACATTAACGGTCATAGCTCATAAAAAATATTATAGTAAACCGATTCTAATTACGGAGGCGATGGCGACTACATTTCATGTGCTACCTCGCATTTTAGGCTATGGTTTCCTTTTGCTTACACTTCAGTTTCTGGTGGTCATACCGCTTGTCAATCTTCCGGTTAAGCCCTTAATTTTCAACCAGATTAAGGTACCAACATATTTCATCGAAAACATTATGGTATACAATTTAATAAAAGTTGTTTATGGGGGTGTCGTCTTCCTTTTAGCTTATTTTTTGCTGAGATGTATTTTTGTCTTCCATGAGATTCTATTGACGGGAAAAAGCACATGGCAGGCAATCCGGTCCAGCTTAAAACTAACAAAAAAACTACAAAAGGCTATAATATTTAAAATACTGATGTTGAACTTAATACTTTTTGGTTTGTTGACAGGCATTTTAGCCATTATTTCTTTTCTATTGACAGGACTTAATACAGACGCTAACTATCAAATAAACCAGATTTTAACGACTTTATCAGGTTTTTTATTATGGATTTACACACTTTTGATTTTTCCTGTTAATATTTTGTTTTTAACCAGACTTTATTATGAAGTAAAAAGAAAAGATGGTGCCATTTACAAAGATTTTTTGAGACCCATCAGGTGGCCACTAATGTCTAGGGCAGAGTGTTATTTGAGAGATCAACTAAAGCCACGTCGATATTTGTCGGCTTTTTTAGTAATATTAAGCCTCATAGTATCATTTTATATGGGTCATACCCTAAATCAAGATTTATTATATAAAGGCAGAGATATTGCGGTGGCGGCTCACAGAGGAAAAATCGGAAATTCACCAGAGAATTCTTTGTCAGCAATAGCATTGGCATTAGATTTGGGAGTGGATGTAATAGAGTTGGATGTTCAATTAACAAAGGATTACGTTGTTGTTTTACATCACGACTTGAATCTTAGGAAAATGGCAGGAATATCCAAACGCGTTTCTGAAATGACCTACAGCGAGTTGTTAGAACTTGATATTGGTAGTGGCATCTCTATAGATTATATGAATGAAAGAATACCACGACTAGAAGATGTAATAACATTTATTGATGGTCGTGCTTTGATATTAATAGATATTAAAGCTTATGGGTATGAAGCGGAAATGGCAAAACTTATTGTTGAAATCTTGGAAGAGAAAAATGCAGTTGAAGCCAGCTACATTCAATCTTTCAATTACAAAGTGCTAAGTGAGATTAGGCTATTGAACTCGGATATTAGAATCGGTCAGATTATGTATTATGCAATTGGTAATCTTGATTTACTTGATGTTGATTTTTATACAGTTCAAAAGGATATGTTAAGTCAAGAATTTGCAAAAAAAGCACGTCAGATGGATCGTGGTATATGGGTATGGACGCTAAACCGTGAAGCAGAGATTAAAAAGGCACTTCAGTTTGATATTGATGGTATTATTACTGCTAATGCGGAACTTGTCCAAGAAATACTTGGGTCAAATGTACCCTTAGAAGAAGTTGTATCAATTCATGACGATGAGACGAATAAATAAAAAAAGTATAAGAATATAGGATAGGACTATAAAATTTTGATTTAAGAATATCGTAAGAAAAATAGCAAGTTCTTTGACTATTTTGTAGTATAGACTATGAATGAGTCAACAGGAAAGAAGAGGTAAGTGTGTGTGGAGAAGATAAAGATACTTGTTTGTGATGATGATAAGGAGATTGTGGATGCGATTGCAATCTACTTAGACCAGGAAGGATTTGACATTATAAAGGCTTATGATGGCTATGAAGCGCTAAAAGCGATGCAAGAACATGAGATTCAGTTAATAGTTATGGATATCATGATGCCGAAGATGGATGGTCTTAAGGCAACACTTAAAATTCGTGAGACGGTGAATTGTCCTATAATTCTATTATCAGCAAAGTCAGAGGACACGGACAAAATCATCGGACTCAATTTTGGCGCGGATGATTATATGACGAAGCCCTTCAACCCTTTGGAGTTGATAGCAAGGGTGAAGTCACAACTGAGAAGATACAACCATCTTGGAAGCGTTCCCCGCCATCAAAACATCTTGAAAACGGGAGGACTAGAGCTTGATATGGAATGCAAAGTACTCCTCGTGGATGGCGAGCAAGTGAATCTAACACCTACAGAACTTGGGATTCTACAACTGTTGATGCGTCACATGGGTCGTGTCTATTCTATAACGGAAATCTATGAGCAGGTATGGGAAGAAGCAGCATTTGCTGCCGAAAATACTGTAGCTGTTCATATACGCCGTATACGGGAAAAAATCGAGATTGACCCTAAAAATCCAAAATACGTAAAGGTGGTATGGGGCATTGGCTATAAAGTTGAAAAAATTACTTAGACATGTGTTAACAAAAGCAGTTGTTTTATTGGTGATGGTAGGCGCAGTTTTCTTGGCAACCTGGGGTTTTTATCATATTGCGATTATGCAGGATGCATACCAAAGTGAACATTTTTATGAAACACAAGAATTTGAAAACAATTTAACACGATTGGCACATAACATCGTTGAAAAAGAACTGATTTTAACAGATGAAGCCAGTATTCTTGCTCTTGAAATATCTGAGGAAGAAAAGAGTGAAAAAGTAAGACGTTTAAGAAGAATTGAACAAAACTTAAAACAGGCATCAGATTTGGATTACATGCTGGTATCAAAAACAACTCAGCGGGTCATCAGCAATGTACCAAAAACGGAACAAGGATCAATCCTAAGTCGTGCAGTATATGTGAAATGGGATTATGCATCGATTGAATCAAGTTTCAACCAAAGTTTTGGACAAAATTATTACTCATATAGCACAAATGAGGATATTCAGAGGCTACTAGGATTAAGCCAACATGAGTTGGTTGTGGCATTAAAACCGGAGCTAGATCCATTATCAACCTATTTCGGTGCGCCTTATAAAGCTTTTACAGATTTTAAAAGACACCAAAATGAATATTCCCTTGGGTTAATTATCGGTCTACTTATTATTTTATCCGGAACGATATATTTTACCATTTTTGTAGGCGATGAAGATGGACGTAAGAGACCTTATGACCATGTTCCTTTTGAAATTCAAGTTATATTAGCAGGTGTTTCAATCATACCGGTCTATGTCATTGGTGAGAGCATGCATGCTTTGAATCAGTTCATGGATCTAATACCCATCCTTGTAGCACTGGAGATTAGTTTGTTATTTTGGTTTTTCTGTTACTTATCAACGGTAAGAAGGATAAAAAGAGGTGGCTTTTTTAAAGAACTATTAATCAGTCAGTTACTGATGAAGCTCATTGGCGCCATGACCTTTGATAAAAGCAAGGGAAGACTGAAACCGTGGTTATTATTACTAATCGTGGCCTATGGCGGCATGAATATGTTTTTTCTTCTTCTTTTTCTCCTAGGGTTGAATAGAGGTATAACCATTTTATTAGCTCTACCTTTTTTTATTGCATTTAACGTCATCGTACTCATAGTTGTGAATGAGAGAATTCGCACACTTAATCTTATGATGCATGCAACTAAGGCGCGGGTGCATGGACAGATTAATTATCCGCTTGAAACGAAGAAGCTGACGAGAGAATTTCGTCAATGGGGAGAAGAACTTAATCAACAACAGATAGGTATGGAAAAAGCCCTTGAGGAAGCAATGAAGGGTGAGAGGATGAAAACAGAGTTAATTACGAATGTGACCCATGATTTAAAGAATCCTTTAACATCCATCATTAATTATGTGGATTTATTAAAAAATGAAGCTATAAATGAGGAAGAAAGAAAGAATTACTTACAAATTCTAGAAGATAAATCTTTGCGATTAAAGAGTTTGATAGAGCAGTTGGTGGAAGCTTCGAAAGCTTCAAGTGGTAATGTTGAGGTAGCTCTTGAAACACTTGACCCCTATGTTCTGCTACAGCAGGTGATTGGAGAGTATGAAGAGGCCTTTGGAGAGAAGAACTTAATTATGATGATGAACGAGCCGGTTCCGCCATTTTCAATTAAGGGTGATGGACGCTTGATACATCGTATTATGGACAATCTAATGGCTAATGTCGCCAAATATGCCCTCGATGACACTCGAGTCTATATTAGCTTTATAAAAGAAGAAAATCTATCACAGTTGGCTATTGAAATTAAGAATATTTCAAAAGAAGCACTTAACATGGCACCGGAGTTATTAACAGAGCGTTTTGTAAGAGGAGATAAATCAAGGCACACAGAAGGGAATGGTTTAGGCTTATCCATTGCAAGAAGCTTGTCAGAAGCTATGGGTGCCAGCCTAGATATTGGAATTGATGGTGATTTATTTAAAGCAAGACTGACGTTTCCACTTGTTATCTTGAATGCGCCCCTTGAGCAAGAGTAAGTTCCAAAACAGTACCTATAAAGTAGATGCTCAAAAAAGAGTACTTATTTTATAGGTACTTTCCTATTATATTCATGAAGGTTATAATAGGACTATTAGATGAAATAATATTTTCATAAAACTAGGGAATTCAATATTGAAGGGGTCTCATATGAAGAAATTCTTTGAACTACTGACACATCGCATTGTTACTTTCGTGATGGCTATGCTGCTACAACTTGTTGTATTAATTATGATTGTCTCACGATTTAATAATTATTCGTCAATCTTTTATGGAGGGATGTTACTATTTAGCTTCATCATCGTTTTATGGCTGATTAATTCAAAAAGTAATCCCGCGTATAAAATGGCTTGGATTATCCCAATAATTGCCCTCCCGGTTTTTGGAGCTGTATTCTATTGGTTATTTGGTAACAATGGGCTCAGCAAAAAAGATCGTAGTAAGCTTGCCATTATTGCCGATAGTAGCCAAGCAAATATGCCATTGAATACAGAAATAATGAACAACTTAAGAGAGAATGATCCAAAAGCCTATAGTCAGGCGCATTATATTAAAGATTATGCTTTTGCACCCCCTTATTCTCAAACACATTCTCATTATTTTCCATCAGGTGAAGAGATGTATGAAGTGTTACTAGATGACCTTAGATCTGCTAAGAAGTATATTTTTCTGGAATTCTTTATTATAGCTACCGGTAAAATGTGGCAAGGCATTCTTGATATACTTATTGAAAAGGTTAATGAAGGTGTGGATGTACGGGTCTGTTATGATGACTTTGGTTGTATAATGACACTACCATCGAACTATGATACATATTTGAATGCTATAGGTATAGAGACAGCTGTGTTCAACCCATTAAAGCTTAAAATGAGCTCTAAATACAATAACAGGAACCATAGAAAGATTGTAATTATCGACGGCATAATCGGATATACTGGCGGGTGCAATATTGCAGATGAATATATTAATGTAATAGAAAAGCGGGGTCATTGGAAAGATGCGGCTATAAGATTACAAGGTGATGCCGTCTGGAGTCTTACAGTTATGTTTTTGACGATGTGGGACTATATACATCATAGGACATCAGATTATAATCATTTCAACGTTATTGCTCTTAGAGACCAAATTCTTCCGGAAACGGGACTTGTTCAACCCTTTTCTGATAATCCTCTGGATTTAGAGCCAGTAGGAAACCATATATATCTGAACCTTATTAATAGAGCTGAAAAGTATATATATATTAAGACACCTTACCTCATTATCGATCATGGTTTATACACTGCCTTATCCTTATCAGCAAAATCTGGTGTTGAGGTTATCATAATTACACCTGGTCATGGGGACAAGTGGTATGTTCACGAAACCACGCGTTCTTATTATAAAATGCTTGTCCAAGAGGGCATCCAAATCTATGAGTACACACCGGGCTTTATTCATGAAAAATCAATCGTTGTGGATGATGAGTATGCGGTAATTGGTACAGTGAATCTAGATTATCGAAGCATGTTCCTGCATTTTGAATGTGGTGTGTGGTTATGGAGAACACCTACCATTAATGAAATGAAGAAAGACTTTGTGACAACGATAACCCACTGTCAAAGAGTAAGCTTGGATTGCATGAAAAAAGTACCCTTGTTAAAGACCGCTTTACGAGCATTTCTGAGAATTTTCTCACCGCTTATGTAATACTTTAAGATAACAAGAAAATAATTATACAAAAAAAGGCCATTCAAAACTTACAATTTGAGGTTGAAAAGGGTGAAATCTTTGGTTTTCACGCTTTAACCCTATTTTAATATATAAATAAGGATTCTCAAATATCATAGGTGTAGTATAGGAGAAAGTGTAAAGCAATTCAACAGCAATCAAGTTAATGACTTAACTTTAGCATTATATTCTTCAGGAGAAAAAATGATTAATAAATGTAAGTTCTATATAAACATGATTCATAAAATAATTAAAAAAGAGGTCGTGGATGTTGTTGATTATAAAACATCCTATAATGATGTTGCAGGTACCTATGCGTGCTGGATTGAAAAAATGGGTAGATTTACAGATTATATTATAAAGCCTCAGTATGTATGTGAAAAAACAACCAACAAAAACGAACCAATAAAAGTTTTGGATTTTGCTTGTGGTACGGGCTACATCAGCAGAAAATTAATATTATCATCTATACCATGTGAGATTACAGCGGTGGATCTATCCGACAAAATGTTGGAAGCATGCAAGGATTTATCCCTACAAGGGGTAAAACTTATTCATATGGATGGGATGACCTTTTTAGAAAATACCACAGACCAATTTGATTTGATTTTATGTGGATGGGCATTGCCCTATTTCTCACATGAAAAATTATTAAAAAACTTTAGGAGGGTGTTAAAAAAAGACGGGGTCATCGGTGTTATAGCCAATAGTAAAGGGACACTGGATAAAATGGATAAAATATTTTTGAAGATAATGGAAAAAAACCCTCAAGAGGTACACAAACCAATGAATATTGCTTTTAATTTACCCAACGGAGAAAAGGGATTAAAACGATGGTTTGACCAACAAGGGTTCTATCCATTAGAACTACATGAAGGTGAGAGCGTTTTTCCCTTTGATACTGGGGAAGCGTTATTAGACTGGCTCAATCAAACCGGCGTTACGGCTGGAACGAAAATGATTTTTAAGGATTATGATAAAGTGAAAGAACAATTAATCGAAGAAATAGAAAAGCTAAAATATGACAATGGAAAGTATATTATTAATCATAAATTTGTTTATGGGATATTTAACTCAAGGGGGACAACATGAACATAACTAAAATGAATACTCTAATAAAAATGAGTCTGGATAAAGAAGTAATCAAGCATCTATTGAAAATACATAAAATTCTCAAAGGAGACAAAAAATTCAACCTTGTTAAATATATTAAGTTACTATACAACATGCAAAAAGGTGAAAAGATCATTAAGTTTAATCGTCAATATATCATCAGTACATTTTTACCCCCTTTTCCATCGGAAGCATTTTATACGAATTTAATGGCAGTAGTAGAAAAGAAGAACATTTTTACCCAACAAGCTTATGCAAAAAGGTCCGGTCCTATCTCTTGTTATCTATCCTTAACGCATAAATGTCCCAATAATTGTGTATATTGCAGTGCAAAAAATAGAGAAGATGAAGCAGAGTTAACAACTCAGGAATGGAAGACAATCATTAAGGATCTACAAGCAATGAAAACCTGTATCATTGGCTTGACAGGGGGAGAACCCTTGATTAGACAAGATATTTTGGAAATTGTGCAGGCCATTGATCAGAGAAGTACAGCCATACTCTTTACCAGCGGTTATAACTTGACTTATAAAAAAGCAAAAGCATTAAAAGAAAGCGGTCTGTTTGGTATTGGAATTAGCTTAGATTCTCACGATAAAGAGATTCATAATAGAAATAGAAAAGATAAAAATGCATTTGATTTTGCCCTGAAAGCCATAAAAAACGCAAATAGAGCAGGTCTATATACATTTGCTCAAACAGTCATACTAAAGGATCATATTAATGAGGAAGCGATGTTTAAATTATTTGCCTTAGCAAAAAAACATGGGGCTCATGAAGTTAAAGTATTGGAGCCTATTTTAAGCGGTAGTCTTTTAGATGAAAAAAATTTAGATGAAATATTATATGATGAAGACTCTAGGGCAAAATCAATCAAGATCCAGCATAAAGCGAATAAAAGAAAAGACTTACCTAAAATAACATCTTTTGCTTACACGGAAAGTGAAGCAAAATTTGGTTGTGGCGCCGGAACACAGCATTCATATATTAGCGCAGTGGGAGATTTGTACCCTTGTGATTTTGTACCCATGAGTTTTGGAAAGGTTCAAGACAAAGGGGTAAAAAGAGCATGGAAAGAAATGAACAATACCATAGGAATACCTAAGATCGGATGTTTTGCTCAGAAAATAAACAAGCAGGTATATAAGCAATCACAAGGAAAGTTGCCGTTGCAAGTAAAGGACGCTAAGGAGATTTGCTTAAAGCATAAATCCAAGTGTTTTCCAAAATATTACCGGTCTTTACAATGATGATTTAAGCCAGATTTGACGTTATCATTAATATTTGTTATACTAGTCATAGTTATGAAATGAAGTAAAGACGTGAGTATTGAATGCATGAGCTTTTTTACGTATATGTGCATCTATCGTATGTGGATTGAAGTAAATGTGTTGCTAAGTGAAAGCGTGCTTGAAAAATTATAATTAGAACTGGGACTTGGTTAGGATCAAAAGGTCATGACCTATACTATATATAATGGTATAAAACGAGCGCAAGCGAAGTTTAAGTACTCTAACTCTATTACAGAGTTAGGGTATTTTTTATTTTTGAAAGTACATAACAAGAACCTAAGAATTAAGTTGTCTGCTTGATCAACACCATCAGTCATCTTTAATTTTTTTTGTAAAAAGGTATGAAAACCAAGGAGGAAACATATGAAGGCACTAAAAAACCAAAGTTCAAGAGAAAACTGGTATGATTGGAAATGGCAACTAAAAAATGCCATTACATCCATAGAAGAAGTTGAGAAGCTGTTGAAAACGGATTTTAGTAAAGAATTTGGAGAAGATTACAGGGATAAGTTAGAAAAAACCGTTGATATTTTTCCACTTTCTATTACACCCTATTATTTTTCACTCATTGACCAAAAAGATTTTATAAATGATCCGGTATTAAGACAAGCTTTCCCAGATGTTCGAGAACTGGATATATGCTCATCTGATATTGAAGATCCTTTGGGAGAGGATAAAGACAGTCCAGTAGAAGGTTTAACCCATCGTTATCCTGATCGTGTCTTATTTCATGTAAGCAATCGATGTGCTATGTACTGTCGTCATTGTACCCGTAAAAGAAAAGTCGGTGATACAGATTACTGTCCATCTCTTAAAGATTATGAAAGTGGTATCGCTTATATTGAAGAACATAAAGAAGTGCGAGATGTACTGCTCTCAGGTGGGGATCCATTTTTGCTTCCGGATGAATTAATTGAAAGCTTATTAGAAAGGCTTTCAAGTATAAAACATGTTGAGGTCATTCGAATAGGAACCAGAACACCGGTGGTATTACCCTATAGGATAACAGAAACTTTGGTAAATATACTTAAAAAACACAAGAACTTATGGATTAACACCCATTACAACCATCCAAAAGAACTGACTAAAGACTCAATAAAAGCTATTGACAAGTTAGTTGAAGCCGGAATACCTTTAGGCAACCAGTCGGTGCTTCTCTCAGATATTAATGATTGTCCCCAAGTTATGAAAGCTTTGGTTCGTAAGTTGGTAGCCAATCGTATTAGGCCTTATTACTTATATCAATGTGACTTATCAGAAGGACTTGAGCATTTTCGCACCAGTGTAGGCAGAGGCATTGAGATTATGGAAAGTTTACGAGGGCATACAAGTGGTTTTGCTATACCGACGTATGTCATTGATGCACCAGGTGGTGGTGGTAAGATTCCTATTATGCCGAATTATCTTATATCATGGTCAACCAATAAGATTATTCTAAGAAATTATGAAGGCGTCATCACCACATATACAGAACCTAGAGATTACGGTCACAGAGACTGTGATTTGAATTGTGCGGATTGCAACTTACATATGAAAACCAGTTTGGATAGTCCCTATGAAGCTACAGGTATCGAACAGTTGTTGTCGGATTATACAGACGTCATGACCTTCATGCCGGAAGATGTCAAAGCATAGGAGGTAGAGGCTATGAAAGATACCATTGAAAAAAAAGAAGGCATCACCATCCATCATGGCACTTATAGTGACCGTATTTACGTCATGTCTTATGACCCGGAACAAGCAAAAATGATGTTGGATTATGTTCGAAAACTGGGTAAAGAAAAGGACTACGGAAAGATAATTATTAAAGCACGGGAAATAGATAGAGAGCTACTTCAAGGGGCAGGTTTCTCAAAGGAAGGGGAAATTGAAGGCTACTATAGTGGCACAAATCATTGTCTTTTTATGGCCAAATATTTAAAAGCAGATCGAAGAGGTGTTCGCAAGAAGGCGAAAATTCTAGATACGATTGATAAAGCAAAAGAAAAAAAGGTAGAACTGGATAGATTCAAGTGGCCGAGCTATACTTTTAGGCGTTTGGGTGAAGAAGATATTGGACAAATGATTAAGGTTTATGAAGAAGTTTTTGAGACCTATCCTTTCCCTATATATGACCCTGATTATATTAGAAAAACTATGATGGAACATTGTCAATATTTTGGTGTATTTGATCAAGAAGGCTTAATTGGCCTTAGTACATGTGAAATCAACCATAAAGAGAAGAATGTTGAAATGACCGATTTTGCTGTTTTACCTTCTTATCGAGGACATAAACTAGCGAAAGCTTTACTTATAACCATGGAAAAAGCGATGGCCCAGGAAGGTATCTCAACTTACTATACAATAGCTAGAAGCCAATCGCTGCCTATGAATATGACCTTTAGCAGTTTGGGCTATCATTATGGTGGTACATTGTGGAACAACACTCAAATCGCAGGTAACATAGAATCTATGAATATATGGGTGAAACAAATAGATCAGTAAAGACCCTTTAGAAAAAGTCGAATCCTAACCAGGTGTATCAGTATGATATGTCTATTTAGGGTTTGACTTTTTTGGGGCAAAATGATAACATCCCATTAGTATCGATGACATAAAGAGGACAGCTAAAGTGACGGCAATTGCGATTTGCAAAACATGGGGCAAGAAAACCCGAGAGCATGTTTTAAAAAAATCCTTTCTTATTTTCTAAAGAGAGCAATCTCATAAATTAAGGAGGATACAAAAATGAAAATCAGAACAGCAGAACCTTTTAAGATTAAAATGGTGGAACCGATTCATCTCATATCTGAGGCAGATAGAAGTCTTAGATTAAAAGAGGCTGGTTACAACCCATTTTCTCTCAGAGCATTTACTCACAGACAGTGGAACGGGTGCTATGAGCGATCATCAGTGGTCAGCCATGATGATGGGAGACGAGTCTTACGCCGGTAGTCGGAGTTTTTACAGATTAGAGTCAGTGGCAAAAGAGATTACAGGATGTAAATATATCATACCAACCCATCAAGGAAGAGGCGCAGAGCAAATCATGCTGCCAATCTTAGTTAAGAACTCGGGTGATTATGTTATAAGCAATATGCATTTTGATACGACTAAAGCACATGTGGAACTTGCAGGTGCTAGAGCCGTAAATGTAATAGATGCAAAGGCCTTTGATACAGATACTTATGATGATTTCAAAGGGAATTTTGATTTGACCTTGCTAAAGACAACCATAGAGGAAAAAGGAGCAAAGCAGGTAGCACTCATCATTATTACTGTAACATGTAATTCAGCCGGCGGCCAACCGGTATCGATGGAAAATATTAGAAAAGTTAAAGAAATAGCAGATGAATATGGCATCAAAGTGATGCTGGATGCAGCCAGATATGCAGAAAATGCATATTTTATAAAGATAAGAGAAGAAGGTTATCAGGATAAAACCATAAAAGAAATATGTAAAGAAATGTTTGCTTTGGCAGATGGCTTTATGATGAGTGCTAAGAAGGATGGCCTTGTCAACATGGGTGGTCTCATTGGTATTCGCGAAGATGAAGCACTTTATACAAAAGCAAGGTCTCTATGTGTACCACTTGAAGGTTTCCCTACATATGGTGGTTTGTCCGGTAGAGACATGGAAGCTCTAGCGGTTGGACTTGAAGAAGGGACTAACTTGGAATATTTGTCGTACCGTATATCACAAGTCGCCTATTTAGGTGACCAGTTAAGAACTGCAGGTGTCCCAATTCAGTACCCAACAGGTGGGCATGCGGTTTTTGTGGATTGTAAAAAAATATGTCCTCATATACCATACCATGCATTTCCGGCACAAGCGGTTTGCAATGAAATTTATCTCATTGCAGGTATTAGAGCTGTAGAAATAGGCTCTTTCCTCTTAGGGAGAGACCCTGACACAGATGAACAACTTGAGTCACCTTTTGAGTTTATGCGCTTAACCATACCAAGACGGACCTATACCAATAGGCATATGGATGTGGTAGCCGATGCGGTTATAGAAACTTACACGAGGGCTAGAACTTTAAAGGGCTTAACATTTGAGTATGAACCTAAGGTCTTAAGGCATTTTACAGCACGTTTAATACCGGGTTAAAGCGTAAAACTATAATTTGAAATTAACCTAATTAATATGGAGGCATTATGAAAAAAATATGGCCAATCAGCTTTATTCTACTGATCGTTATGACAGGATGTGGCACAAAAATCTCACTGGAAACACCAGTGGATGATCAGACAGGTGCCACAGAAAAAATATATGAAGAAGATTATGAAAATGACACTGAATACTTGGATATAGAAGGTGTTTTGGAGGAAAGGGTAGAGGATACTGAAGACGATGATTATACAGATTCGATGGCTTCCAATCAAGAAATAGTGGAAGAAAATATAGTAGATTATCATGATTTGATTATTGATTTATCAGATAGCTACATAGATGTAGATATAAGCGATCCAAGATTGTCAGATTTGGTAGAACATCTAAAAAACAACCCATATAATCATACTTTGAAGCAGATTGGTAAGGTGACAGAACCGGATCATCTATTTGTATTAGTGAATAAGTTAAATCAATTACCGGAGAGCTATATTCCGGATGATTTACGGGAACCCCAGGTACGCTTTACTTTCTCAGGACCAAATGAAAAAAGAAATCTAAGAGATATAGCAGCATCAGGCCTTGAGTCCATGTTTGAGGCAGCAGATAGGGCATCGATTCACTTATTTGCCCTCTCCGGTTACCGTTCATATAATAGGCAAAGAGACATATACAATAATAATGTAAGTACCCGGGGCGTTGAAGCGACGGATAAAGTGAGTGCAAGACCTGGTCACAGTGAACATCAAAGTGGACTGGCCATGGATGTTACCAGTGAATCCGCAGGGTTTAACTTGATTTATGCTTTTGGAGAAACTGAAGAAGGCATTTGGGTCAAAGAAAATGCACATTTATATGGTTTCATTGTCAGATACGGGAAGGATAAGACGCCAATTACCGGCTATGATTATGAACCATGGCACTTAAGATATATTGGTTTGGACTTAGCCAGTTACATTTATGAACATCAACTCACTTTAGAAGAGCTATATATCCAGATAGAAAAAGCCATACGTTTTCAATAAGGTTAAAGTGTCATAGGATAATCTTAATGAAAAAATTGAACAAGAGGTGATACACGGTGTTAAATCATACTATAGATCTATATAATTTGACCTTCTATTTTTTTGTTTATGGGTTTCTAGGTTGGCTTGTTGAAGTGGTATATGCATTTATTAAACATGGGAAATATGTAAACAGGGGTTTCTTATATGGGCCAATCTGTCCAATCTATGGTGTAGGTGTTATAACAATATATCTTTCGATTCATAAATTAAGCACACTCTTTTTAGGGGGTCAGGCGCCCTCCTGGTGGATGTTGTTTATTATGGTGACGGTAGTTACCACAGGACTTGAGCTTATTACGGGCTCTGTTATGAGCTATTTGTTCGGTACCAGATGGTGGGATTATTCAGATCGAAGATTTAATCTTGGAGGGTATATTTGTCTAGATTTCACTTTGATTTGGGGATTAGCAGGGACACTATTAATGCAAATCGTGCATGTGAGGATGGCCAACGTAGTAGATGGTATTCCAAGAAACATTGGGAATCCTCTATTACTGATGCTTATGGCGTTTTTTATAATAGATGGTACTTCAACAGTCAGAACGCTGATTGACTTTAGGAGCTTATTGCTTGAGATGGATAATATAGCAAAACAGTATGTGCAAATCAGAAGCAATCTGGTTTTTGAGATGATTAGGTTGAAGGATGAACTATCAGAGCTTATAAAAACAGGTGTAGAAAAGAAAACCGATGAAGCAGGACAAACTCTAAAACGTATACAAGAACAACTTAAGGAATTACAAGTACATGAGTTTATACCGGATCATCCGGTTAAGAATATTATTAATGAATTGATTGATGAAGATAAGAAACTAAATGTCAAGACTAAGATTGAGCTTAAGCGTGTTTTGGAGCATTATGAGAATCTATCCAATCGGTTTTCCAAGAGTAGACTCTACAATGCCTTTCCAGATATGAAGTCCATCAAATACAAAGCATTATTGAAGGACGTTAGAGATAGAAAGAAAAATAAAAATAAAAACAAAAACAGAGGGAATCAAACACCATGACAAAGAAGACTATGCTTATTAGAATATACAGAGGTTGTGTAAAAGATATTATAAAGCATGAGAAAGTTAGATCAATGGAGAGTTATATTGCCCACCATGATGTGGATACACTGGCCCATAGTCTATTTGTGTCCTACTGGAGTTTTTTAATCTGCAGGAAACTAAAGATGAATTATCGATTGGCTGCAAGAGGTGCACTGCTACATGATTTTTATTTATATGATTGGCATATACCGAATATAAGAGAAGGTTTACATGGATTTACCCATCCGGCCACCTCACTGACAAATGCAAAAAAGTATTTCAAAATCAGTAAGATGGAAGAAGATATTATTATTAAACACATGTGGCCTTTAACAATCTTTCCGCCAAAATATAGAGAAACGTATGTGGTCATTATTGTCGATAAGGTGTGTGCTATTCTTGAAACACTTAAGATTGTCAATGGGAAAAAATTAGCAGTATTAAAGCAAAAAGTATTGAAGATATAGAAAAAAGAGATGCGGTTCAATTTGAACCGCATCTCTTTTCTTGTTTTATGAATATTTATTAGTGGCTAAGCTAAGGGCTTAATCTATAGCAATAGGTAAATTGATATCTATAAGATTATCAGTAATGTCATCCTCATCCTCAATGTTATTATAATCGCGATCATTGCGATTATCATTGCCATTATTGCCATTATTTCCATCCTCATAATCATTGTTCCCATCTTCATCAAAAGGAAGATCATCACCAGGAAGTGTGGGGCCATGAATATTACAGTATTCTTCAATCATCGTGATGGGGAACTCATAAGCATAGTCTCTTATTCTAGGACGGTTAACAGGATCCCATTCTTCAGGTGCAAAAGGAATAAGTCTTTGGGTGTATACTTTATCAACTAAAGTATCTTCCGGACAATATTCATTGGGCATTAACCCTGATTCACTACAAATGGTGACCTTAATATGAACGTCACATTCTTCTTTTGGTTCAGTACCAATAGCAAAGTACTCGGTTTTCACCTTACTGCCACGAGGGTCAGAATCACATAAGCCTGGAACGGCCAGTTTTCCGGAAATGGTACAGATGTTTCGTGTAACAATGCCATCCGGTACAATGAATTTTCTTGTTTCAAGGTTTTCATGAATCTGCGCCATGACATTTTGCCATAGAATCTGTTGATAGCTTTTATTGTGAGACATTCTTTCAGGTGTATCATGACCAAGCCATATGCCGGCAACATAGTAAGGTGTATAGCCGATATATGCCAAGTCTTTGGAATCACTGGTTGTACCGGTTTTGCCTGCAACGGGCATATTGCTCAGTCTGGTTGTTTTTCCTGTTCCGGTTTTTACAACATCTTCCATGGCATTCGTTAGAAGGAAGGCTGTCGTTTCTTTCATTGCGGAGTGGATTACCGGTTCATTTAATAGAAGTAAGGTACCGTCATGACTCAAAACCTTGGTATAAAATGTCGGTTCAATATAGTTCCCTTTGTTGGCAATGGCACCGTAGGCCGCTGTTAATTCAAGAAGTGAAACGCCTCTTGTTATACCACCAAGGGGTAAGACGATGTTTTTATCGGAATAAGTTTGGCCATTAATTGTCTCGTTTTCCACTAAGGAAGTGAAGCCGAGATTCTTCAGATAATCAAATCCGGTCTGGACACCTACAGCGTTCATGGTCTTTAAGGTGACGATGTTCATAGACCATTCGATGCCTTGTCGGAGGGTGGACAAGCCCCAGTAGTTAAATGTTGCTCTTTCATACCAGTTTTTAGGAGAATATGTAGTGCCGTCACCAAGTTTTACAGAATAAGGCACATCATCAAAAACAGTAGCAAGGGTCATGCCAGCCGTGTCAAGAGCGGGAAGATAAGCCGCAAGCACTTTGAATGTAGAGCCGGGTTGTCTTAAGGACATGGTTGCACGGTTTAAAGTTTGATTCCCTATTTTTTCACCTCGACCTCCAGTCATGGCTTTGACATATCCGGTATAGTAATCGATGACCACCATGGCTGCCTGAGGTTGAGGGATCAGCAATGATTTGTCTGCAATCATAGTATCAGAGCCTGTAACCCAAGTGTCTTTTAATAGTTCCATATGTGCATAAGCCTCTTCGTCTGTTTGGAAAAGGGTCTCATCGTAGTAATGCTTCACACCATCTGCTGTTTGAACAGAAACGGAATACATGAGCATAACATTATAGTCATCTTCAAAGGGAGGGAAGGTTTCCTCATCAGCAAAGGACTGATCCATGATGCCTTGCATAGTCATATCTTGAGTGGTATAGATATCAAGTCCGCCTCGATAGACAAGGTTGATGGCTTGAGTATTGCTATAGCCTTTTTCAGATTCCAAATCAGCGGCAACACGGCGTATGACCTCATCAACAAAATAGGAGAAATCCGATTGCTCAAGAAAAACCTGATGGGTAACTTGAATAGAATCATAGACCTTTTCATCAAGGGCAGTTTGAAGTTCTGCATCTGTAATCAAACCTTGTTCATTCATATAAGTCAGTACAATCTCTTGTCGAACACGGTTATTTTCCGGTTGAGCAACGGGCTCATAAGCGGTTGGTCTTTGAGTGATGCCGGCTATAACAGCGGCTTCTGCGATACTTAATTCAGACACATCTTTGGCAAAGTAACGGTTTGCTGCAGCTTGAACGCCATTCGTACCGCGACCAAGACCCACGGTATTTAGATAAAGCTCTAGAATCTCATCTTTGTCTAAGACTTTTTCTACTTGTATAGCCAAATGTTGCTCGATGATTTTTCGATTAAATGTTTTTTCGGAAGTTAAGATGTTATTTTTTATGACTTGTTGGGTGATGGTGCTAGCACCTTCACTAAGGTTACGCTCTTTTAAGTTGACGAAAACCGCTCTAAAGATGCCTCTTAAATCGACACCCTTATGTTCATAAAAACGTTGGTCTTCAATGGCTACAAAAGCATCCTTCACATGAGTGGGAATATCGTCGATTTCAACATATATACGATTAGACTCACCTGTGGAAAGCTCTTGTATGATCGTTCCGTTTTGGTCTCTTATAAAGGATGTATAACCTGTTGGAACCAAATCATCATAATTTAACTCAGGTGCATCTTTTAAGATGGATGCTACCATAGCGGCGGCGACAATCAAACCGATGACACCGAGTGTCAGCATGCCTAGAAATATATTTCTAAACAAGACTTTCTTATTAGTTTTATTTGCTTTCTTTGCTTTTTTTAGTTTTAGTTTTTCTCTGGCACTCAATTGCCCAGGTTTTTTTGAGGGTACTTTTTTTTCTTGTTTCATAGTATATGCCTCCTTACACCAAGAGTATTATATCAAATATTGATGAAAAAAGAAGCATATTATTGTGGAATTAGTCAAAATTTAATATATGGTTAAAGGATCAAAAATAAGTTTCTCCAAATCACATACAGCATATAGGTAAACTTGATATACCCATAACGATATATTGTAAATAAGCTTTAACAGATATTATTCGGAAGTCAGTTAATAGTTCATACTAAATATGAAAAAAATATGACGAAAGGATGACACAACCAGAAAAAGTGTTTATAATATAGTTAGGTAAAAGGTCGAAACTTAGTTTCATTATATAGTTTTGACGTCTTAACCATAGTTAAGTAGAAAAGAATAGGAGTGTGGTGCATATGTACTGTCAAGGTTGTGGTTCTATATTACCAGAGGAAGCACAATATTGTAACAAATGTGGGCTTAAGCAAGAAAAAGGCCTGGTTGGCTATTCTTCAAAAATACAAGATCCTGCTTTTCAAAAGTACTTGAAAAACAGTAATAAGTACGCGGTTATTTTTTCTTTGATTATTGCGGTCATTGCAATTGTGGGCTTCACTATTTATGGAGAAACCAGTCGAGAGATGGATAACCCAGGTGCTATGTTTATTGGACTTGGCATTGGAGCTATGTTTGTACTAATTGCGATTTTTCAAGTGCTTGGAAAGAAAAAAAGTAAAACATGGGACGGCACTGTGATAAACAAGACCCTTAAGAAAAAACGAAGACGAGAAAATACCGGTGATGACAATTCTTACTTAGTTACATATATGCAGTATGACGTAACCATACGGGACGATCGAGGTAAGACACATCATATTACGGCAACAGATGATGCTACCTTATATAATTATTATAATGTTGGCGATAGGGTTCGACACCATGGTGGACTCAATACATATGAAAAACAGGACAAGTCTCAGGACACCATTATTTTTTGTAATGCATGTTCAAGCCTAAATGATATAAAAAATGACCAGTGTTTTAGATGTGGTTGCCCATTATTGAAGTAGGATTATGAGGAGGGAATAAGAATGGAAGCAAAAAAAACAACACTCATACGCACCGTCTTTGGTATGATGATCAATCCGGCAGGGGTTCTAAAGAACGCACTAAAAGGGACAAAATGGTATTTTTCTATAGGGGTCTCCGCCCTTGCTTTTGGCTTATTTTTCATTCAAACAGGCTTAGATTTATACAAGACAGGGCAAAAAGGATTTTGGTTTGTTCTATTTTGTTTCATTCTTGGTTTATTGTATGGTTTGTTAGCCATCCCCTTTTTCGCCACAGTTATATGGCTACTTTTAAAGGTATCTAAGGCGGACACAACGATATTAGAAACCATATCTGCCTTTTGCCTAAGTTACAGTGGTGCACTAATTTATGGGGTGATTGGTATAGTTTTTTCTATTGCTCTTGGTTGGAATACATCGGTGGCTTTTGGTGTTACTGGCGTACTTTGGGCTATAGGACCGATGATGTATACTATACGTGAACTTACAGGTGGCAATCATAAACTGAGCATACCGATTTCTTCTTTGGTCGGTGTGATTGTTTTACTTTCTTGGTCCACACTTGGAAGATTATAGGGGGGTGGCATTTATGGAGACGTTAACATATAAAAGCAGTGGTTTAAAAACATGGATTCGTAGGATTTGCTTTATGGGGATTGGTATATGTGCCTTAGCCAACCCGATGGATTTTTTTAATATTTATAACATTCTGTTTGGCCTTATTATTGGCCTATTTTTTGGTTTTCTTTACAGAAGATTTCTAGGTGTCTTTCTAAATCTTTTTAACCATCAGTTCAAAAAAGAAAGAGGTAAAGCGGTTATAAAAGAAGCGGTCGAGATGGGTATGCTTTTTTTGACCCCTTTTACGATTATGTTAATCTTTGCAACTTTTGTTTTAAGGTGGTCTATGACTTTAGGCTTCATATCTGCGGGAATCATGTCTGTCGGAACAGCATCCGCTATTGAAATGGGCAAAATCAAAGGCAAGCAAGAGATTAAAAATACAATTGCAACTTCCGGGGTTTCTTTTCTATTTGCAATAGCATGGACACTGAGTATTCCATTGATGACAAAAGTGCCATTCTATATAGAAGGTGGCATTAATTTGATACGAACGTTTACAGGGGGAGGGAGTTTTGGATTATGAGAAATAGTATTGCAAGAATTATGGTTATTCTTATGATTGCTGTCAACTTTTTGCCGATTCTCTCAATGGGTGCGCCTAAAGAACCTAGGTTGCCCAATGAAAAAGTTATTGCCAAATCAGGTATGTGGTACAGTGAATACCTGGATTTTGACGGAAAATCCAATCTTATAGTGGGCTATACAGGGGGCATGGTTGAAGGGTCAATCAACGATGAGGATGAACAAGAAGAAGAACACAATGTGCAGATTCCTACGAGCTATGCAGAAGTCACGCGTTTTATTGGCCCGATGAAGTTCAACATTAGTGATAAGACACTTATAACGGGCGTATATATACCGTTTGAAGGAACAGGCATTGGTCCGATGGAACTTTATATCCAAGATAGCCGAGGGAATATTTATCAAGGTTTTGAAGGGACTTCCGATATTATTGGCGGTATTGGGGTTTCAGATGATGATGGTAATTTTACTGCAAGTGAAAGAAACACTTCTTATTTTTTCGCACCCTTGATGGATATGATTCTACCGGCTGGGGACTATACCCTCGTTCTAGACGGTAATGATATTCCTATGAGTACTTTTCTTGTTAAAGGCATGGACTATTCAGCCTATGAAAAATACCTGGAAGCTTTAATGGAAAATACCCTTGAAGAAGAGGAAATAACGGATGAGGAATATGATCCTTATGTTAATTTTGGGGAAGAAGAACTATTAGAATTATATGAACTGTATATTGAAGATTGGGAAGCAGGTTATGTGGATCAGGGAATAGGAACCACTGCAGATTTACTGGCGCCTTCTTTTTACTTTGAAAATGAAATGTCCTTGGACCAGATTATTCTAAATACTTACAATCAAGGTCAAGGGTCAATACCCGGTATAATCTATGTGTTAGATGAGCTGGGCAATGAGCTTTTTAGTCTGAGCGCCCAAGGTGCAAGTTTGGGTGATGTTCCCAATGGATTATGGACGGCAACACCAAATGTCTTATTGCCACCAGGCCAATATTACTTGGATATGAGTAACCCAATGGCCTTGAATTATGAGGAAAATGGAGAACCTATGTTTTACATTGGTGCCTCTTTACCGGCACCTCCTATGACAGATTTTACAGGAACTTATAAGGTATGGCTTGATATGTATAAGACTAGAACCTTAATGGGACCAGTATCAGGTGGTGAGCGTAGTTTTTATCTCGAAGATTACCCCCTTAGTGTACTAGATTATGGTGATACCATTGAATTGTTAGGCCAATATGAGGGGATGCCTTTTTCACAAATCTGTACTGTAACAGAACGTGATGTAAACGGTTTGACAGCACAGTTTAGTTTTGCTGCAGATCTGACAAACCTACCCTATAAAGCCAATATTGCAGCCATCTCAGAAGTGACGCTTAAAAAAGAAGTCAATGGTAGGATTACCATTGGTATGGCTGGGGAAGGCTATTACTCAAGAGCAGCCAGCAAAGAAAAGGGTGCTGATGAAAATACCTATTCCTTAAGCTTGCGCGGTGGGCGTGTCAAGAAAGAATTACCTCCTTTTGTTATGGCAGCCCTTAGAAAAGCCTATGGTGTGGGTAATATCCCAGGTCCAAACACACCCTTTGAAGCGGGCGTGGGTATGTTGTTTCCGCCTTTAGTAGGCTTAGTAGTAAGTGTGATATTAGACCTACTCAAGCCGAAAGAACTTGTCACTGAACTAAGTATAGGTGAACAGGCAATGAAAAATGCCAACAATTCACTAGGTAAAGGTCTTATTGATGAAAGAGAAGCGGATGCATGGAAAAAATTGGCGGATGCTCTTGGTAATTCCGGTGGCGATCCTGAAGATGCGGTTTCTATAGGAGACAATGAGATTGTGCCTGGTGAAGCATCAACCGGTGATGCCGGTGGTTCTTATGAAAACGAAGATTATGGCAATGACTATAATAATGAAGACCATGGCAATGAAGATTATGGTCAAGAAGAAGTAAGCGAAGATTATAGTGGTCAGGAAACAAGCTCAAATCATAATAAGGAAGACAGTACGCAAACTGAAGGCTATGAAGAACCTATACCAGATAGACCTGAAGAACCAGAGACTATGGTTATTACAACCACCCACAACGGAGCTCAAGAACTAATTGTCAGAGATCCGGAGACAGGTGGATGGGTGCATTCTGAGTCGGGCAATCCTTTTGACCTAGAAAAACACCAACGAGAGTCACCAGGACGGTTTGAAGAGGTTAGAAGACAAAATGAGCATAACAAAGAACTTGAACAAAAGGGTCAAACCGGTATGCAACAAGCCATGAAAGAAATTGATGACAGGTACGAGCAAGAAATGGCCACCATTCAGCAAGAGATTGACAAAAGAAAACTAGAACAATTAAAGCGCGATATGGAATGGTTGGAGTATGAACGAGAAAAGGCCAATAAGCAGAATAACATAGGCAGAATTATAGGCGATTCGGTTGTCAATATTGGGGACGAACTGGTTGAGACGGCTGTTGTTGTAGGTACGGGTATTTCCAATGCAGCATCAGAGGCTAAACGCACCATAGATGACATTAGAAGAGACCCTTCTATTATTAAAAAAACCATTGAAGATTCTATTGATGATATCAATAAAGGTTATGAACTTGCAAAACAGACGGCCAAAAAAACCGTTGACCAAATCGTTAAAAATCCGGAAATTATCATTGAAACTGCGGTTGATTTAGGTAAAAAGACTGGAAAAGTGGTTGTTAATGTTGGAAAGGCCATCATCAATACAGTAAAGGATCCTAAGAAAGCATGGGAATTCATTAAAAGTACTACCGGCATAGATGATTTTGAAAAATCATGGGACCCTAATATCCCTTTGGTTAAACGTATCGGTCATGTGGCAACAGGAACAATCAAATTAGGTACCACCATAGCAACAGCGGGTAAAGCAGGCGCAGCCATTAAAAAAGGTGCAGGCAAGCTTGGCAGTTTGGTAGATGATTTGGTTAATATTGGTGGTAAGAGTATGGCAAAAAAAGGTGCGAAGATAACAAAAGGCATTAAGCCGGCTCTAAAAATCAAATCTGGACTCGGCTATAAAACTGGTAAGAAACTACCTAATATGGATGGCATAACTCAAAAATCTAAAATTATTGTTCAAAATACAGCCGATGATTTTGGGGTTCAGATTCATGCTCGGCCGACAACCAAAAATGCAAAAACATGGATTGATTCCGGTAAGGCCGTTCCAAAAGCTCAAGACATGAAAGCTAAGACACTGGATGTCGTGGATGAAATCCTTGGTGGACCTAAAAACACAGAAGGTTTAGTAGGCTACTATAAGCCCAAGTTACCACCTAAGAATGTTATGCGGTCCTTGCACCCGAACACACAAAAAGAAATTGTTAAGAAATATGTGGAACGTCGAAGAGAATACCATAAGCTTAGCAAAGTCATGAAGCAGTATGAGGCTCAAGGCAAGTACAAGGTTATTGAGGGACGTGTTTTTGATATTAAAAGCAAAAAATACATCACGGGCGATTTAGATGGTTTTGACGTTACTAATTTTGATGGTACGCCTGTTAGGCCTTCAATTAAGAAACAAGTCATGGATAAGCTTGGAAAAACACCGGATTCAAACGTTATGCATGAAGATCTGATGTCATGGGTTAATGAAGAAAAGGCCGCCTTTGATCTAAAAGCAAAAGCAAAAATGATCAACGCAGCAAAAGAAGGCGAAAAAGGTTTAACAACTTTTAATCCACTGAACAAACCAACTTCTACTTATCAGACGGGTGCTAAGATACCTGTTGACAAGCTAGATCAAGTGTTAAAGGGTGATTGGAGCGGTATACCCGATGACGAGGTGGAGGCAATTATAGAATTGTTTAGAAGCTCAGGCATGGAGGTGGGATAATATGGAGCAAATATCAAAAGGATTAGAACGTCGTCAGCTATTAGAACGCTTATTTGAATTGGATGTCAAATGGAAGCAACTTGTAGAAACAGAGATGTCCACTGAAGAAGTGAATTTGGAGATGGAAGGTCTTGTGGAGACTTATTTGAACCAATTGTCAGAAGTCAATGTATCTAGATGTCCATTTACAGGAGAAATGATGACCTTAAGGATGGATGTGGGGGGGATTGATGGGCTTTGGTGGAACAATGAATCCCCTAAAAGACCTGAATCTAACTTACCAAAAACATATTTTGCCATGGATGGGGCGATGAAATTAGAAGCGGTATTGGAAGTGGCTCCCTTCATAGTTACACCCGGTCCGGATCTTCCTTTTGTCATACCGAGGCTGTTGGCTTTTGATCAAATAAAAGCCGTACTATCAACGGTTAAAATAGGTGCCCATACCGGTTATATGATGGTTTATTATGCCGATCCCATGCTGGAAGGTGAAAAACGTGTCAATGACTGGGGTACCGATCGATACTGGGAGGAAACAGATGCTTTCTCTGGCATGTTAACACCTGGACAATGGGTTAGTGTGACGCCTTCTTTAATGGATTATGATTTTGATTTGGCCCCTTATATAAGAAGTGGAAAGCTTTTGTGGATTGAACCACAAGATGCGTCACTACAACTAAAAAGCATGGTTAAAGGCTGTCCTTACTTAGAACTTGAGGGCAGTCATAAGCTCAAGTTCATTCAAGAAGGACAGATGTGGGATGATGATATGGCTTTTGAATTTGAAGAGGATGCTTTAGATGAGGGTGAGTATATGAAAATAATAGATGCAATTGAAAGGAGTGAGGGGTAGATGTTAGAGAGTACAAGACTAAAAGTCTTTGAAGTTGATGAGGAAGATCTCTTAGCTTTATTCACAGAAGAACTGGGTATTAACCCACAAAAAGAATCCATCCTTATGGGTCTAAAGCCTATTAGTAAAGAAAGGGAAAAATCTCTGAAAGAAATCTATAGAGCTTATTTAGAAGATTCTGATTTTGGAAAAATAGGACGCATCATAGGTGCACCGGATATAATCATTCATCAAAGAATAGGTGGTGGCAGTACCCATCTTGACCAAGTTAGACTATATAGTAATAAGGCAGAAGGTAAGGCTGTTGTTTCAGTTTCAAAAACCACAGAGGGTATTTTTGTCCTAGGCCTTTATGATCAAATAGAAAGTTATATAGATTGGTGGATGGGAATTTATGGAGGGGATTGCGAGACCACAGTAGCCAACTATATGCCGCCTAAAATTAGACTTGAAGCATTTCTATTTTTATTACATGGGATTGATATGTTTAGAAGGATCACATTTGAAAATATGTTGGCTTATAGATCTACAGAAGAATTAACCCTATCGTATTCTAATTTTGCAAAAAAGATGAGTGAATCAATCGGAAGCAATGATATAAGGTGGCTATTACCTGCCTTCTTGGTCTTAACGCCAAGTATTTTAGAAGAAGACTTAAAGTTAGAAGCAAAACACGCCTCTCTATTGATGGATTTGAATTTTTCAGAAAATGCAGGACAAAAAGATGACGGTGATGTTATAATGACCTTTGGTGAAGCAGGTCATGTAACAGGTGTTGAGTTTTATAGGACATGGCTTCTAGCCTCAGGTATTGAGATTAAAGTAGCCGGTAAAGATGGTTTTGAGACCAAAGGCAGATTTTTCATAGCACCTACAGCCCTATGCAACCATTTTGTTCATATTGAAAAAGAAGAAGACGGTCTGATCTATGTCAACCATCAAGCCTATACCAAAGAGCAATTGAGCTTTCAGTTAAATAAACAACTAGGAGCATTCTTTCAAGAAGAACATCAACAAGCTGAAAAAATCTGTAGTCAGTGTAAGAATCAAGTACCGGAAGATGCCTTATTCTGTAATAAATGCGGAAATAAGCTAAGCTAAAGCAAAAAGGAGTGCTATTTGGCACTCCTTTTAAAGGCTATAAAAACAACGAACACGAGGAGATAAGCCATGACAATAAAAGAAAAGATGACGGATTTATTGAATCAAGAAGCCTTGTTACAGTTTGATACTTTTAGTAACAAGAGGGCTTATGAGATAGGCCTAATGTTAGTAAAACAAGCTGAAAAAGAGAATAAACCGGTCACTATTGATATCACCAGAAACAATCATCAGCTTTTTCATGTAGCCATGGAAGGCACCTCGTCAGACAACGATGCCTGGGTTAAAAGAAAATCTAATGTAGCCAATCGATTTGGGCATAGTTCAATGTACATGAGTCTTAAGATGGAAATTAAAGGAGGAACGATGGAAGAGGCCTATTTTTTAGATTCAGCTGATTTTGCAGCTCATGGAGGGTCCTTTCCAATCATAATTAGAGACACCGGTGTTATTGGCACCATAACGGTTTCTGGATTACCATCAGAACAAGACCACCAAATGGTAATCAATGTATTAAGTGAATATCTAAAGGTAAAATTATAGGCTTATTAGAATAATGATAATACAAAAAGCCATAAGTTTGGTTTAATCGTCGTATGGCCAAGGTCTTTTTAGAGTGGTATAATGTGTTATAGGGGAAAGATTTTTGATTTTTACATTGAGTATTTATTTGAGAAAGAGGAAACGAGTATGAACATGGTCACTAAAATAAAATCATTTATAAAAAAGGCTGTAGAGGACTTTAGCATATCATCAAAAGCTAGAAATAGGGTCAGGAGCTGGCCAATTGCATATATTTTCAGCTATGCTATCGGTATCACTTTTTTATTAGAAGCATTAAACCGACGATCATTTGTTGATGGCTTAGGATATGCGATTCATAATCCGGCTATGTTTTTGTATAATGCTCTTATAGTGTTGTTCACTTTGTCATTAGCTGAACTACTAAAAAAGAAAGACTTCTTTTTGGTGTTGATATCCGTATTATGGATAAGCCTAGGCGTCATTAATTTTGTGGTACTGGGATTTAGGACAACACCCTTAGCGGCTATAGATTTTCATATAATAAAATCTGTATTAGGCATCATACATATTTATTTAAACAGCTTTCAGATTGTAATTATTAGTATTGCCGTGCTCTTAACACTTTTGGGGATTGGTATGGCGTGGAAAAAACTACCCAAAAAGCAAGTCTATTATAGAAAAGCTTTTGTGACGACAGTAGCACTTGTAGGTTTGATGTTCACCATGCCGAACCTTGCCTCAGAAAAAGTTTCAATCTCAAGCAATTTTGGTAACCTTGCAGATGCTTATGAAGACTATGGATTTGCATATTGTTTTTCTACAAGTGTTGTAGATAGAGGGATTAAGAAGCCGGATGGCTATAATCAGTCAAGTATAGAAGAAATATTAAGTAGGCTTGATGTAGATGAAACCAAGAAGTTAAAAGGGATTAAGCCGAATATTGTTATGGTTCAATTGGAATCTTTTTTTGATGTAAACTATTTAAACAATATGGGATTTTCAGAAAATCCAGTTCCGAATTTCACCGATTTAAAAGAGGAATATGCATCAGGTTTTTTGACAGTTCCCTCGATAGGTGCCGGAACAGCAAATACTGAATTTGAAGTGCTTACAGGTATGAGTCTGGATTTTTTTGGAGCAGGTGAGTATCCTTACAAAACCATTCTTCAAGAATCACAAAGTGAATCTATTCCCAATAACTTAGATGTATTAGGCTATAAAAGTCATGCCATTCATAATAATACAGCAACGTTTTATGATCGGAACAAAGTATTTGCCAATCTTGGTTTTGATGCATTTAGTTCGATAGAATATATGGGTGAAGTATCGTATTCACCTATTGGATGGGCCAAAGACAAACATCTAACTGAAGAAATACTTAAGGCCATGAAGTCAACTGTAGAAAGCGACTTTGTTTTTGCAATATCCGTACAAGCCCATGGAAAATATCCTGAAGTGCCCGTTGATGTTGAGCAAAAAATATCGATACAATCATCTATGGAAGAAGGAAAAAAAGTAGCCTTTGAATATTATATCAATCAATTGTATGAGGTCGATCAGTTTATTGGTACGTTGATAGATACATTAAATAACTTTGATGAATCGGTTGTATTGGTACTTTATGGGGATCATTTGCCGAGTTTTGATATTAATAATGAAGATTTGGACAATCACAGCCGCTATCAAACAGAATACATTATTTGGCGAAATGATCAGTCAATTAAAGGTGAAAAAGATTTAGAAACCTATCAGCTCGGTTCTTATGTATTAGGAAGAACCGGTATTAATCAAGGCATATTAATAAAGCTACATCAAATAAGCAGTAACAGTCCGAGTTATCAAGAGACATTACTTATGCTTCAATATGATATGTTATATGGTGAAAAATATGTATACAATCAAGAGGAACCTTATAAACAGAAGAATTTAAAGATGGGATTTTCAGGGATTGGTATTACGCAAATCAAAGAAGTCAATGATGAAATTCATATCGAAGGTTATGGATTCACCCCCTGGAGCAAAGTGTATTTGAATGATAAGGAAATAGAGACGGTGTATATGGATGCTCATACATTGTTTATTAAGAGTCGAGGATTACACGAAGAAGATGAACTACGTGTTGTGCAACAAAGTGATAATAAAATGATATTAAGTCAAACAGAGGCATGGTGTTTCAATAGACAGATAAGGAGAACAAAATGAAAATAAGAGGGAAACTAAAAATAATTATTATTGGCATAGTATGTATGATCCTATTAACGACAGCTTGTCAAAAACCGGAACGAGTTACAACTTTAAATCATCCTATTGTTAGGGTGGGTACCCTTAAGGGACCGACGGGTATGGGCATGGTTAGACTTATGGATCAATCAGAAAAAGGTGAAACAGCTCTTGACTATACCTTTGAAATATTAGATAGTCCAGATGAATTGGTTAGCAAAATTATTAGCGGTGAAGTGGATGTTGCTGCAGTACCTACGAATGTTGCATTGTTGTTATACAATAAGACGGAAGGTAAAGTAATAGTTACAGCTGTTAACACATTAGGTGTACTCTCTTTATTGGAAAATGGTGATCAGATTCATCAAATTAGCGACCTTAAGGATAAAACGGTTCATGTAAGTGGTAAAGGTGCTTCACCTGATTTTATTCTACAGTTTTTATTACAAAAAGCTGGTTTAGTGATAAACCAAGACGTAGAACTGGCCTATAACCTTCAACACGCAGATTTAGCAGCAGCAATGGCAGAAGGCGATGTGGCAATTGGCTTGCTACCACAACCGCATGTAACGACGGCTATGATAAAAAATCCAAACCTAAGAATTGCTATAGATATGACCCAAGAGTGGGAAGATGTTAATCAAGGTAATCAACTGGCAATGGGTGTTCTTGTAGCACAAACATCTTTTGCTAAAACCAACCAAGAAACACTAAATCTTTTTTTAGATGAATACAAAAGCTCAGTCGCTTATGTAAACGAAAACATAGAAGAAGCTTCAATACTAGTTGAAGCGACAGGGATACTCCCTAATGCGGCCATTGCCCAAAAAGCAATCCCTTTATCAAACATAATATATATCGACGCCAATGAGGCCAGACCATTTTTAGATGCCTATTTTGAAGTACTCTATGATTTTGAACCGAACTCAATAGGCGGGGAATTGGCAGATCATGCTTTTTATTATGAGAAGTAGAAGATGGATAAAAAAGTTAGTGATAGGTCTCTTATGGTTAGCGCTTTGGCATATTACATATAAGCTTGTTGATCGTGCCTTATATGTGCCATCCATAACGAGTGTCATGAAGGCGCTACTAGGATTAATTATAGACGTTCGGTTTTGGCAGATTATTGCTGCATCTGTATACCGAGTATTGGCAGGACTCTTTCTTTCGCTGGTATTTGGTGTCTCCATAGGGGTTCTGTGTGGTTTGAATGGGTTACTGTTTGATTTCATCAACCCATTTGTAAAAGCGATCAGAGCGACACCCGTTATATCCTTCATTATCATTGCTTTGATTTGGTTTAAGTCTACCAATGTACCCATATTTATAAGTTTTCTAATGTGCTTTCCGATTATATGGACCAATGTGGTTTCTGGGATTAGGAACATAGATGTTAAGCTCATTGAGATGGCAAAAGTCTATCAACTAAAAAGATCTTTGATTATTAGAAAAATATACTTACCACACATAAAGCCTTTTTTTACAGCAGGGGTTATTATGGCATTGGGTCTTGGCTGGAAGGTCAGTGTAGCAGCAGAAGTACTGAGTCATCCTCAATATGCTATTGGTAGTAACCTTCATAGTGCAAAAGCCTATTTAGACACGCCACTCCTTTTTGCATGGACCATAGTGGTCATCCTACTAAGTTTTATATTTGAAAGCTTTTTTGCTTTGTGGGCTAAAGAAAGTAGGAAAACATTATGAATCTATCTATAAAAAACATACATAAATCTTATGGAGAGTTAAAAGTATTAGAAGATTTCAATCTGGAACTGGATAAAAGCCGTATTCACTGTTTTTTCGGACCTTCAGGTTGTGGCAAAACCACATTGATGCATGTGATGGCAGGAATTTTGAAGCCAGATTCAGGGCAAATCATTATGTCTTCGGATGTACGTTTTTCTTATATATTCCAAGAAGAAAGATTGCTACCATGGATGACAGTTAAAGAAAACGTAGCCCTCGTGCTTCAAGAAAAAGCCCCAGCATATGTTGAAAGAAAAGTGTTGGAAAGCCTTTCGTTGGTAGAACTAAGCGATTTCTCCCAGTATTATCCCAGTGCGTTAAGTGGGGGTATGCGACAAAGGGTATCTATTGCAAGAGCATTCGCCTATGAAGGGGATGTGTTAGCCATGGATGAACCTTTTAAGGGACTGCATTTGAAGTTAAAACAAAACCTAATGGACGCCATCTACAAGTATTGGGTACTTCATAAGCCCTTTACTTATTTTATCACCCATGATATTGATGATGCCTTATACATTGCCGATGACATCTACATACTCGATGGGCCACCGATGAAAATTATAGAAAAAATTAATATTGAGGTGCCACATGAACTTAGAAAAACCAATCCGGAATTATTGATGGACTACAAGATGAGACTATCTGGTATTAGGTAACAAGTTATTCCATATCAACAGTATTAGAGGAGGTTTGATTATGAAAAGCGTTTCAAAACACACTTGGATGGTACTAATCACTGTTGTGACGTATATTTTAATGATTGCAATCAATGCCCTAGCCAATATTTTACCAATTAATGGTATGAGTACAGGGGCTGTGTCGGAACGCTATAGTAATTTATTTGCGCCGGCAGGCATTACATTTAGCATATGGGGATTGATTTACTTATTACTACTGGGTCATGTAGTCTATCAAGTGATAGAGGTAAGGACTACCGATCGACATTCCAAAAAAATGCTTTACGAGATTGGGATTCTTTTTTCTATATCATCGGTTATAAATACAATTTGGATTTTTATGTGGCATTATGATTTTATTGGCATCACCCTAATCTTAATGTTGATGCTTCTATCATTACTTATTGTAATTCGTATAAGAATAGAAAAGTATACTTTGAATTTTACTCAAAAACTCTTGATTAGATTACCCTTTAGTATTTATTTTGGTTGGATTACAATAGCTACCATAGCAAATGTAACCACTTATTTGGTTTATTCCCAGTGGGAGGGTTTTGGTCTTTCAGAGCCTTTTTGGATGAACATCATCTTAATTGTCGGAGGTACCATAGGTATAATCACCCTTATTCGCCTAAAAGATATGCCTTATGGGCTTGTTATAGTATGGGCTTACATTGGCATTCTCATTAAGCACTTATCACAGGAAGGTTATAAAGGAGATTATATCTCTGTAATAATAACGACTATTTTTGTTATTTTGATGGTGATTTTTGCAGAGTACCTAGTCTTACGTTATCAATTAATAAAAAGAAATCGATATTGATTAAAGTGTCAAAACCAAGTTCCACTAAATAGTTTTGATGCCTTAACCATCCTTAGGATATTAAAAAAATGCTATCATCCAATAAGAATGTCTATGCATTTAGTTCTAAATCATCATGAAACCCATGTAAAATAGAATAAGAATGAACAAAGGAGTGAAACCATGAATAAAAGAATCACTTCCATGACGATTTTAATATTGTCCATGATTCTCCTGTTTCTTTTAGGAATGGGTTTATATCTGTCAAATACTATAGCAGAAGCAACTAAAGGTGAATATTTGTGGGAATCTATGTTGCCGGCAGAGTATCACGTTATGGCTATACTAGATAGGTCCAATCAAACCTATGATCAATCTTTTAGAGAAGGCTTAAAACAATCTAGTGAGGACTATAAAATCTCCGTCGAAGTCATTATGTTTGAAGGCGAGAATGTTGAAGACGAAGTACTAAAGATAATGGATTTAGCGATTTACGCTAAAGCTGATGGTGTGATTGTTCATGCTTTTGACAACCCTAAAATTATTAATAAAATCGATGAACTTATGAGCTTAGGTATTGCAGTAATTACATTAAATGAAGATTTACCCCAATCGGACCGAATTAGTTATGTGGGTGTGAATCGATATAAAATTGGCTTAGAGGCAGGCGGCGCACTAGCAAAAGCGACAGATGGCATAGGAAAAATAGCTGTTGTTGAGCAACAAAACTATCAAAAGCTGGGTAATCAACAACAGGACCTATTACTTCTTGGTATAACGGATGCATTAAGAGATTACCCGGGCCTAAGCCT
The DNA here is from genome assembly GCF_029210395.1 of Petrocella sp. FN5. Classification (GTDB taxonomy): domain Bacteria; phylum Bacillota; class Clostridia; order Lachnospirales; family Vallitaleaceae; genus Petrocella. Next base: position 44,350 of record NZ_JARGDP010000019.1, read on the forward strand.
TGAATTGGTAAGATACACTAAGCAAGGTCTTTTGAATGCTGAGATTTTGGCGACAGAAATCTTTAGAAATCATCCAGATATTAATGGCATTTTTTGTACCAACGCTGAAAATACCCTTGGTGTGGTTCAAGTATTGGTAGACAATAATTTGGTGAATCGCATTGCTTTGGTAGGGTATGGTGATGATGATGAGATTTTGGGCTATATTGAAAGAGGAAAAATCATTGAAAGCTCCGTCGTTACCGATTACAAAGGTATTGGGAAGGAAGCTTTGAAGGTTTTTTATGAGTACAAAACCAACAGTTATGTTCCAAGCTATATCAACACAAGCCTTCAAGTGATTGATGAAGAAAATATTGCCGCCTATATGACTGAAAAGAGTGAAGCCTATGACAAAAATCAATAAATTCAGTTCTATAAGAAACAACATGATTGTCTATACCTTAAGCATTATATTCCTGATGACGGTGTTAAGTATCTATTCACTAACCTTTATGGAACGTTATCAGGGTCAAATAGAAACCATGTTTGAAAAACACATTTTTCTTTCACAAGTAGGTAATTTAATGATTAGCCTAGATGAAGATTTACTTGGTTTTTTGAGTTCGAAAAGCTCGACGAGGCTTAATGATTATATCATCAACAGTGAAAAGTTAGAGCTTCTGGTAGAAGATGCTTATCAGATGACTTATAATGTGGAAGATATGATGATGAAAAATATTGTGAACTTGATTGATGCTTATATTATTGAAGCAGATGAGGCCATTGCCTACAAAAGACAAAGAAATGTAATTAAATATTATGAGCACTATCAAAAAAGTGTCACAATTAAAGGGTTTATCGCAGACTATATTGATCAACTCAATAATAGACAGCTCAATCGCAACTCAGTAACATATACCCAGTTGGTTAGACAAATAAAGATCCTTCAGAATATTACCTATATGATTGTCATTGTCTTAATTGGTTTATCTTTAATGATTGTTTACTTAATTACTTCTAGAATGGTAAAACCCTTTAACAATCTATCTCATGCAGCAGAAGAGATTGCACTGGGGAATTTTGATACAGAAGATATTGTAGTGGAGTCAGAAGATGAATTCTTGTTGCTTGCGACTGCTTTTAATCATATGAAAAACAGTATTAAGAGTTATATTGGTGAAATTAGGAAGAGCGCAGAGACGGAAGCTAAGTTGAAAGATGAGCAGCTCAAAAATGTAAAAATGGAGCATTTACTTGATAATGCAAAACTTTATGCATTACAATCTCAAATCAATCCCCATTTTCTCTTTAACACCATTAATGCAGGCGTCCAGATGTCGATTATGGAAAGAGCGACCAAGACCAGCCAGTTTTTTCAAACCATGGCAAGTTTGTTTCGTTATAATATTCAAAAAATGGATTCGAGTTGTACATTGAAAGAAGAAATCGAGAATATCAAAGATTACTATGAGTTGCTTAAGGTCAGATTTGGTGATCGCATACGCTTTGAGTTCAACATTGACTCCAAAGCTTTGGATATGAAAGTGCCGCCGCTGATTCTTCAACCATTGGTTGAGAATGCCTATGTTCATGGCTTAAGCGGTTTAGAAGAAGGTGGAACGATAACCATAAATGTTGTAGATGAATGGGATGCTACCTTTGTTACAGTAAAGGACACAGGAAAAGGTATGACGGCCCATGTGGCCGATCAGATTCTAAATAAGTCAAGAGAAGATTATGCCCATACTAAATTCGGAATTGGTATTAGAAATGTACGTGACCGTCTGGAGTTATTTTTCCATCAGTCCGACCTATTTAAAATTGAGTGTGAAAAAGGAACAGGGGTAAAAATTATTATGAAGATTCCTCATGTTAAGGAGTGATGTGATGTTTAAATTAATGATAGCAGACGATGAGCAGATTGTCGTAGACGGCATTGAGTTCATGGTTAAGGATTTATTTGATAATATAGAGGTTGTTGCTAAAGTGAATTCCGGCAGAGAAGCCATAGAAGCAACCATGACAACGGTGCCGGATATTGTTCTAATGGATATCAAGATGCCCGGTATCAATGGTATTGAAGCGATTACCAACATAAAGAAGCGTCACCATAATACCAAATTTGTAATAATATCTGCTTATGAACAGTTTGAATATGCTAAACAGGCGGTTGAACTAGGTGTCAGCGACTATATACTAAAACCGGTCAGCTTTGACAACTTAAAGCAGGTATTGATAAAGATCATGTCAGAGATTGAGGAAGAAAGACAGCAAAAAAAACGTGAGATTGAAAACAGGGAAAAACTAGAGAAAGTCATACCGGTTTTAGAACATGGTTTCATCTACTCAATCTTAATGAACACAGATTATCGAGATGAATTATACAAGTACCGTGATTTGTTTGAAATCAATAAAGAGTTAGCCTATATCATGGTATTAGAATTCACTGAAGAAGGAGAAGGAAGTCAGAATGTAATTGGAACAGGGGTTAGAACCCAGTCTTTTTATCCGAAAGTGCAAAGTATCATTAAGTATAAGTGTAAATGTATTATAGGGCCTATGATCATCAATAGAATTACGATTATGGTATATGAGGACCAGTTTGAAAAAGAGTATGAACAAAGGGTAAAGGCAATAAAATTAGCGGAGAGTATACAGACTGCCATTAATGAATGGATGGATGTGAAGATTCATATAGGGATTGGTTCTTGTTATAAACTGGACAAGATTAAAAATTCTCTAGAGGAAGCCCTTCATACCCTTAACCGAATGAGCGGTGACCACAGTTTGCATATAAACGATATATTTGAAAGAGAACCCCATGATAACGAGTATACATATGTGGATATCAAAGGTGATGAGACACATATCATTCAGCTGATTGAGAACGGGAACGAAGAATTATTGGTCAAAGAATTGGGTGTTTTCTTTAATAAAATCGAGAAAAAATTTGGCAGTTCGTTGATTGATTTAACCAATATCATGACGGAAATGATGGTTATGGTACTGAGTTGCTCATATAGACATAATCTAGATGAAGGCGAGGTCGGGTATTCGACATACTTAGGGGAGCTAAGACGTATTGAACATGTGATTGAACTACAAAATTGGTGTCTTAGAAAAATGGTATATGTATCGCAGATGATTCAGAGTAAACGTCACCTACATATTTCTAAAATTGTATTAAAAGCCAAAGAGTATATTGATGCGAGATATAACGAAGAGTTGAGCTTGACGGATATTTCTAAAGAAGTCTCCATAAGCCCTCAGTATTTTAGTA
>NZ_JARGDP010000190.1 GCF_029210395.1 Petrocella sp. FN5
GGTCGGGGTGAGAGCGTCCTTGTATTCCCCTGATTCTACTGTAATCGCAGTATTATCACTCCTTTTATACGTCTCAATATCTTCCACCCATTTCCACCTGCCCATTATCTGAGATTTTGGAATACTATCGGGCGTGTAATAAGGATTAGGAACATTAACATTATATAAATTACTACCAATAAATTCCCACTGATAATTGCCAATATCTTCGAATTTTTCCAATTCTTTAATGAATTTATATTTACCGCTCAATTCTTTTTTTGAAAAGACTCCATATTCATACCAAATTTCAGAGTTTGCATCAACTTCTATATAATTACTCGATAATGGATTATATATTGCGTGAACAAAATAATCTTCAAACCCCATAATATTATATAGTTCATCATTTGCCTTTTTAAGTGCATTTTCAAAACTTAATGAAGGTCTATAAACATCAATAAATGATGGAATTGTATTTGCTTGTACTTGAAAAGAACTATAAGCCAACTGTGAAAGAACTAGTATAATAATATTTAACATAATAATTATTTTTCTCATTATTCACACCACATTCTCAATTCAATAGTTCTTGAAAACTTTACTTCTGAAGTTATTGCTGCAACCCTATCTTCAATATAAATATCATGTCCTTCCATATGAAACCAAGTTTTTGCCTGAGGTAGAAATGTAAACCAACCATTTTTCACTCTTATGTGATCCATAAGCATTTTAACATTTTCCGGCTTTAATCTTCTGAGTAAAAGTCGTTCTAAATCTTTTAGCTGGTCTACAGGATTTCCTTTTTCATCATATTTAATTATTACAGCTAAATAATCTTTATAACTATAGCTACCTTTTTTATCGTAGTAAACTCTATCGCTTTCTATCATTTTTAAATCTGCTGCTATGTTTTTCTCATCACTGTCTCTAACCGGATCTACCCATAGCTTGCCACCTTTAAAGTGGTCAGCGTAATTGGTACCTCTACTTGTGTAGGGTTTTCTTGCGCTTTTGTCAATGATGCGTCTAATTACAGCCACTCCCTCGGCTCTTGTTAAGGTCATCTCTGGCTTAAATGTGCCGTCAGGATACCCTGTGATAATACCCCCTTCATAGACCTTTAGTACATTTGCTTTGTGCTTACCTTCTACCATGAAGCTGTCTATTAAAGCGCCTTCTATTTCTTCTCCCTTAGTATAACTTGTACTCTCAAGATCTTCTAAGGCC
>NZ_JARGDP010000191.1 GCF_029210395.1 Petrocella sp. FN5
AGTCGGGGTGAGAGCGTCCTTGTAATTAAGAGAAAGATAAGATGCGAGTGCCTTATTATTTTTTAAAAATACTTCCGGATTCTGAACCCATTTCCACCTACCCATAATTTGTGTTTTCGGCATACTATCCGGTGTGTAATAAGGATTAGGCACCGGCTCAGGCATAATATTATAGCCAATAAATTCCCACTGACTGTTAGGAATATTGGGATAGGCCTGTAGTTCATTGATAAACTTATATTTGCCTGAAGGTGACTTGGTTGAGAATATTCCATACTCTTGCCATATATCTTCATTGGCGTCGATTTCTACAAATGTATTTATATCCACATCATATATTCTATAAAAAAAGTAATCTCTATCCATCAGACTATTCATCTCAACATTAGCATCTTTTATAGCTTCTTCTAGATTCATTATTGGTCTAAAAATATCAATATAACTAGATGTCTGACTAGCATAAGACTCCTTAAAATCTGAAAAATTGATTAAGAAAATCGAAAATACTATCATACTAAGTACTATTGTAATCCTCTTCATTACTCATACCACATTTGAATCGTAACATCTAAAGAACGTTCAAATTTTGATCCTTTCAATTGCCTTTCATCAACCACTGCAATTCTATAATTATCCATATTATACCATTTATGCTCTTCATTCAGCAGTGTACGCCAACCATCTTTATGCTTAATGTAATCGAGTATTGTATGTACATGTTCTTCTGACAAGCGTCTTCTTAAAAGCCTTTCTAAATCTTTAAGCTGGTCTACAGGCTTTCCATATTCTGAGTATTTGATGATAATGCCTAAATGGTCATCCCATTCGTAGCTGCCATGTTTGTCATAGTACACTTTGTCACTTTCTATCATTTTTAAATCTGCTGCAATGTTTTTCTCATCACTGTCTCTAACTGGATCTACCCATAGCTTGCCACCTTTGAAGTGGTCAGCGTAATTGGTGCCCTTACTTATATATGGTTTTCTTGCGCCTTTATCTATGATGCGTCTAATTACAGCCACACCCTCGGCTCTTGTTAAGGTCATCTCCGGCTTAAATGTGCCGTCAGGATACCCTGTTATGATACCCTGTTCATAGACCTTTAGTACATTTGCTTTGTGCTTACCTTCTACCATGAAGCTGTCTATTAAGGCACCTTCTATTTCTTCTCCCTTGGTATAACTTGTACTCTCAAGATCTTCTAAGGCT
>NZ_JARGDP010000192.1 GCF_029210395.1 Petrocella sp. FN5
GACTAATTTTTTATGGTTATCTGCTATGGCTTCAAGTACAGAAAACTCTCTTTCAATCGTGGATGCCTCTGCTAGAAGATAAGTAACCTGTATATACATCTTATTAGAACCTTTTTCAGCTATAAAATCCACCTCTTGATCTTCAAGCTTACCTATATAAATCGTATAGCCTCTTCTCCTTAATTCAAGATATACAATATTTTCAAGTGCTTGCCCGATATCCTGTTCATTGTTGAAGTATATTGATCGAAATCCTAGATCATTCATAAAATACTTCTCATTCGTTTTAAGGATTTCTTTCCCTTTTATATTATACCTTGGAATACCATGTACTAAAAATGCACTTTTTGCAGCATCAATGTAATTGTAAATGGTCTCTTTAGATAAACGGCGGCCTTCATTTTTTAGATATTTTGTTATTGAAACTGCCGAAAAAATCTGACTTATATTATGCATCATATACATCATAAACCTTTGAAGAAGTTCTACATCTCTAATATTATGCCGTTTAACAATATCTCTTAACAATATTGACTGATACATATCCATCAAATAATTCTTTGTTGTATTATGATCTTCAAACTGTAATGTACCGGGCATACCACCTGCTCGTAAATAACTAAGAAATACTTCGTCTTTCTTTCCATCTCTTTTTACTGAAATGAGTTCAGAAAAGGACAATGGTAATACCTCAATAGAATAAAATCTACCCGTCAAATAGGTCGCAAGCTCTCCTGAAAGAAGTCTTGAATTTGAGCCCGTAATGAATACCTCTGCAACACCTTCTGCATTCAATGAATTGACGACTTTTTCAAACCCACTTACTTCTTGTACTTCGTCAAGAAATACATAGTATTTTTTATCGGATACCATTTTCTCACGAATGTATTTATTTAGCATTGTATAATCTTTAATCGGCTCAAATTGCATCCATTCAAAATTGATACTAATGATCTGCTCCTTAGCTACACCTTGTTTAATGAGTTCTTCCTGAATCTGCATGAGTAAAGTAGATTTGCCAACACGACGCATACCAAGTAGCACTTTAATAACTTGCTTCCCAAGAACTGATTGGATCTTATCTAAATAGAAAGTTCTTCTTATCTGCAATTGTATCACCTCAAAATAATAGTATCACAGTAAAGTCTTTTATACAAGACTTTACTGTGATAATT
>NZ_JARGDP010000193.1 GCF_029210395.1 Petrocella sp. FN5
TGTCTACTGATTAAGTCGCAATCTGACTTATCCAGCCATTAATACTGTAAATCGCCAGTAATTCAATATCCGGCAAAAAAACTCCAAAAATATTCGTGACTGACTTTTAAATAAATTCGTCACAAATACGGACAACGCTATTGTTGTCATGGTTGTATCTTCAAGTTTTGTTTTTATCAGGCCCATGCCATAACAGCGTTTGCTTAAGCTGAAGCTTCTTTCAACTTCGATTCGATCGACATTATCTTTATACGCGATAACTTTATCGTACTCGTTGTCTTTTGATGGTCTTCCTAGCTTTGGTCCTGATATACGAATATCCTTGAGTTTACAGTAATTGCGATTATCCCGTGTACGATATATTTGATCAACCAGCACCCTTTCAGGATAATGACCTGTTCGCTCTTTATAGTTCTCAACCGCTTGTTGCAGGCATGTACTTTCGTTATAGGGGTCAAAAGATAATTTTTCGATTCTTCCATAACCGTTTTCATCTAAACTGAGATCGAACTTAGCTCCAAATTCAACTGGCGTGGTCGTTTTTCCTCTTACTATCGGACGAATGTAAGGCTGGCTGATGCTGACTATACGGCTTTCTACAGAATGCGTATCATTTGTATACATATAATCCTGTTGCTCATATACCAACCGTATTGTATTAAGAAGTGAACCCTCTTTATCTGTCAGTTCATAACCAGATTTAAGGAATCCATCGATATATCCGAGATCACGATTGACATACCCCAATTGTTTACGTATGGTTTTCCTGATTTTTGATTTGCTTTTTTTCTTGGTTTTTGCAAGTGCAAGATAATTTTTCCTGGCTTCTTTCCGGTACATTCTTGGCTTGGTTATTGAGTGGTCCTTGCAGAGACGATCAACGATTGCTTCAAGCTTTTCTCTTGCCTCATTTAGCAACGAAAAATCTTGTGGGTAACGTATGTTTGATGGGACACACGTTGCATCGATTATCAAAGTTCCTTGATTTATAGGCTTATTGGCATCCTCCTGCTTATCAGAATTTTCATCTTGAGTCGAGCCTGATCCACCGTTTTCATCATCACTGTTATCACCTTTTGATGTTGCGGCTTCCAGCA
>NZ_JARGDP010000194.1 GCF_029210395.1 Petrocella sp. FN5
ATGTTATTAGTAGCAGCAATGATCATGAGCTTGGCGGGATGTGCAAGCGAGGTAGCACCAAGCAATGAAACAGGAGAAACAACAGGGGAAGTTACAGAAACAGAAACACCAGCAGCAGATGTGATTACACTTCGTGTAGCCCACAACCAAACATCACTAGACAACCCATACCAATTCGGACTTAACAAATTCGCAGAAGAGATTGCAAGATTATCCGGTGGCACCATCGTAGCCGAGGTATACCCCGGAACACTGGGTACCAATGAAAATGAATTGGCGATGAAATTAACGACCGATTCAGTAGATATGGTGGTTGCATCACCAGGATTTATGGCTGGTACAGGCGTACAAGAGTTTGACCTTTTATCTTTGCTTTACCTATTTGATAGCTTTGAACATTGGGAAACCACCATTGATGGTGAGTTTGGTGACACCATGAAAGATCTAATCGTTGAGAAAACCAACAATGATTTTAAAGTGGTTGGTTATTATTCATCCGGCGTAAGAAACTATTATGGTAAGAAGCCAATCACAGTGCCATCAGATTCAGCCGGACTTAATATTAGGTTACAAGGTTCTCCGGTACAACAAGCATTCTGGAAAAATGCCGGCGCAAACCCAATCAGTGTAGGCTGGGCAGAACTATATCAAGCCCTTAACACAGGTACCGCCGATGCAGCAGAAAATGATCACACCAACATGATGTTACAAGGTCATCATACCACGCCAAATGGCAAGTATACATCCTTAACCTATCATGACTACACAACAAGATTATTACTTATGAACGGACATGCCTTTGACAAGTTCACAGAAGAACAGCAAGGTTGGATTCTTGAAGCTACGGAAGCATCCGTTGAAGAAGAAAGAGCCGTCACTTACAGAATGCTAGAGGAATCAAGAGACAAGATTATCGCAGATGGCGGAGAAATCAACGAAGTTGACTTAAACGCGTTCAAAGAACTGGCACTACCGATTCAAGACCAATATGCAGAAGAAAACAACCTACAAGATTTATTGGAATTAACCAGAAAATAATGTATTAAACAAACTCAACTTTCCCGTAAGATTTCT
>NZ_JARGDP010000195.1 GCF_029210395.1 Petrocella sp. FN5
GTCTCGTACCAGCAGGTGGGCTTTCGGAAGATGAAACACATTTCATTGAACCAAAGCAGGATCGATATTTCATTCCGGTACAAGTGGTTTCAGCACTGTTTAAGAAGAAGTTCTTGGCACTGTGGGTGGATGCTGTAGAAAGTGGAAGAATAAAATTCATTGGAAATACCAGTTACTTAAAAGAACCAAAGACATTCAGAAAGCTTAAGAATGAGTTATATAAAAAAGGCTGGGTAGCCCATATAAGACCGCCATTCTCGACAGGAGAAGTGGTTATTGAATATTTAAGTAGATACATAAAAAGGGTTGCAATCTCAAATGAAAGAATTATTGCAGCTGATGGAGAAAATGTATCCATCAAGTGGAAAGATTATAGAGATGGTAAAACTAAAATAATGACATTAACATTAGATGAGTTCATCAGACGGTTTCTGCTGCATATACTACCAGATAGATATGTGAAAGTAAGGTACTATGGATTCCTTAGTAACGGCCAACGTAAGAAGAAACTTGTGAAATGCAGAAAGATTCTTCGGTTCCGAGTTAAGAAACAGGAATCATCAGACAATACCATGGAAGAAGAAAACCGTTCATCCAAGTGTATTTGTCCACAGTGCAGGATTTTTAAAAGGAAATTTATTAAGAGTCCGGTCCTGGCAAAAGACATAACCGGGAAAGCTAGAGAGCGCCCGTAGTCATAGAAGCAATAAAATAATGCTGAAATGAGACCCGGATTATGTAGGGTCTGTTGATGATGCCATAAAATATTAAATGACAGTTGCATCGTTCTAATGACCCAAAAATAATAAAGGAATACGACATATTTGAATAACTATTAGAAGCCAGATAGGATGGATACAGAGAAAATAAGCGAAAATTAAGGATGAGGTTGGGTACAAATTCCTTATGGGAAAATATCTCTCTTCGTTCAACCTAAATGTATATGAAATTGAAAATCAAAACAGTGACGTACTGAAGAAAGTCGATAGCTGATATGTAACGCATCAGTCAGAGTTTGTTGATTTTCAAATTCATATACATTGCTAAACGTTAGATGCAATCATCAACTAT
>NZ_JARGDP010000196.1 GCF_029210395.1 Petrocella sp. FN5
TAAAAGGAAAAATTCGATGCATAATAAAATTCACTTTTTACAACTTGGTCGAGTTCTAAAATGATTGCTTTGCACTCCTCAAGAGATGATGCCCGTAAGCTGTTGTTTAAATAAGTATGATAATCATAAGGTATTTTTTTTAGTTCAGCTTTATATATGAAATTCTTTTCATCTATGATGCCCATTTGGTTTTTTTCAAGTCTGTATTTAAGAATCTTTACTAAATGCTCATATGAGTCTTTAATCCCCGCAAAACTTATTATCGCACCAATAACAACCGTACCTTGACAACTCGTGATTTTTTTATAGCTTTCTATCAATGCATTAAATGTATCAATCATCTTTGACTCATCTGCTTGTTTTTCATTCTCAGAACGTAACAATAATACAATCCTCGTTTTTGTTTCATAGAAGAACTCAATAAGACGATCATTTCCTAAATAAGTCTTAATATGTTCATCAAGAATATTTCGAAGGGAGATATATTCTTCATCACTAAAAGCTCGACTGGCATGACCAATATCTACATTTAAATTATCATTTACATCTTTTAAAAACTCTATAAGTACAATCTGATATTTCATTGGACTGTAAATTTGCTCACCAACTAATTCATTTTCATCTACCTCTTCGCCTTTTAGTAATCGAAAAAAATTATACTCATGAATTTTCTTATTTTTTCCTTCGAGTGAAGCTTTTATTAAATGAATTGGATTGTAAATGCCTTTAGACATTGCATAAGATAGCATAAGAGAAACTATTAAAAAAAATACCAATAGAAGTATTGTATTATTACTTATATCTTTAAGTTTACTCTGTATTTCAAATGTATCAATTAAACTAATGTATTTCCAATTATTGTAATCAGAAGTGACTAAAGATATAAAATATTCTTGTCCCGCTATTTCAATCTTTTTGTAATTTTCTACTTCTTTAAACCAATCATAAGTGATCTGTAAATCAACTATATTTCTGTAACTGTTGTCTTCGCTAAGAATTAGTTTACCTGTTTGATCGGCTATAAACAACATGCCTTCCTTTTTGATATACAT
>NZ_JARGDP010000197.1 GCF_029210395.1 Petrocella sp. FN5
TTACTGGTTTTTCAAGGCAAGAACCTATATAGATTCTTAGATTCTGACCGTGGTGATACAGCATATTCAAAGAATACCATGTATCGGATGTTGAATGTTTCAACCTATAACTGGCGACGTTTTCTTCTGACATTAGCAAATAAGGTTATTACATCCATGAACCAACTAACTCGACCTGAGCGTGTTAACGTCTTAATTATCGATGATACAATCATTTCAAGAAATAGAAGCAAAAGTGTTGAACTACTTGCCAGAGTTCATGATCATACATCCAATCGTTACAAGAAAGGATTTACTATGTTAACTCTTGGGTGGTCAGATGGATACAGTTTTATACCAACTGATTTTGCCATGCTCTCTTCAGGTGAAAAATCAAACCGTTATCAAGAAGCCAGTGACTCTATCGATAAGCGTACCTGCGGTTACAAACGTCGTGTTGAATCGATGCAGAAGAAAAGTGATGTTGCGGTTCAGTTGATAAAAAACACCTTAAATCAAGGCATTCAAGCCAGTTATGTGCTTATGGATACTTGGTTTACTCATGAACCACTTATCAAATCCTGTCTTGAGGAAGGTATTGATGTTATTGGTATGGTTAAACAAATGAAGCAAACATATACCTATCAAGGGAAGAATTTTGATCTAAAAGATCTCCGTACAATGCTTCCCAAGTGCCGTAATAGTAACATTATCGGTTCTGTTTTGGTGACTACCAAGAACGGTATTCCCGTGAAGTTGGTTTATGTCAAAAACCGTAATAAGAAGCACGATTGGCTTGTCATCTTGAGTACCGATTGTTCCTTGTCCAATGAGGAAATTGTTCGCATATATGGTAACCGGTGGAGTATTGAAGTTTTCTTCAAATCCACAAAATCTCTAATGAAACTCGGAAATGAGTTTCAAGGTCGTAGCTATGATATGATGATTAGCCATACAACCATAGTGATGACCCGTTATATCATGACTGAATGGCTAAGACGTGAAGAAAAGGACCAGAAAACCTTTGGTGAACTCTTTTTCAGATTCAGTGACGACATTCAGGA
>NZ_JARGDP010000198.1 GCF_029210395.1 Petrocella sp. FN5
ATAATTACTTGTCGAACCTTATGCCCAGTATATCACTATTGTTATCAATTCATCCTAGGTTACAGTTTCACGCTTTAATTTCTTATTAAAATTCTGTGGAGTCTGACCAATACGTCTGGCAAGTTCCTCAATACTGATGTTCATTTGATTGCAATTGCTGTAATAGTATTACACATTTATAATTAAAAAAAATTGCAACTCTGGTCTAGAGTAATGGGCTACTTCAGTATCTTTTCATATCATAATCTCAATTCCAGACTTAAAGCAAATGACAAAATGGTCATCATAGACTGTCACGTTCTAGATCAGCTTCCTTATAATCTTTTCATTGAAGAAATCACCAAACTCAATTTTACAGTCTACTTTTATGCCAATCTCATCCAACGACTTCTGAACTTTAACCTTTAGTTTGTAGGGCTACATTTTATATCTCCCAACTTTTTAGGATCTTCATCTTATTCTATATAATCTTCCAATGATTGCAGTTCTCCTCTAATTCGTTTCAGGGAACTCTCAATAGTCTTTTCTTTTTTTAATATTGGGCCATAAATAAGCAACCTTTCTTTAAATCCTTCCACGGATGATGTTATTATTTCGTTACCTAATGCTATATTTAGTCCTAATTTTTTCTTATCATCTCCAAATAAAATACTGATATATTCTTCATCAATCGATTCGATAGTTACTTTTCCATATTTCTTATGGTTCATTTTTGAATTTGGCTTTAGGACCTCCATATAATATTGTTTTGCTTCATTCAAAATACTCAATTCTTTTTGCAAAATCTTATTTTCTTCGAGTAATTGATTAGCCTTCTCTTTTTCTTTTAAATATACTTTTTTCTCATTTAAATTAAGTTTAGTAAAATGAATGCCCTCAAATAAATTATACGATGAACAACAGTAAATTATGTCAAATGCTAACATGTGTTTCTCGTCATCCATAATTAAATCAACTGCTTTATCATTGAACTTATCTTGAAACCTAGTAGCATTAACTTCTAGTAGCGTTTCATTTTTCTTAATTTCTTCTAATAG
>NZ_JARGDP010000199.1 GCF_029210395.1 Petrocella sp. FN5
ATCGCTTGCAGGTGCTTTAGTCGTAAAATTTCTGGAAGTTCACATTCTATAGAAATTTTGACCTTTTATGCCCGATGTAACCAAATATGCCAGAGCAAAGGCAATGACATTAATCAGTATAACAATAATAAGTACATATCTTAAAGTCAATCCGACTGAGATCCAAAAATCCTTGTCGTTAAAAACACCTAAATAATTGTTTAACCCAACATATTTTTTTTCTGAAGAAATACCATCCCATTTAAACAATGTTATATAAACACCATATATGAAAGGTATAAGTACTACGGTTATAAAAGCAAACATTGCCAATCCGTTAAAAAATAATGCATTTCCAATTGTTTTGAATTTCAATTTATTATGCAACACCATGCTCTCCCTCCCTATCTTATAGAAATATGTTGATAGATGTTTATTAAGTCTACCATCTATCAACATATCATAGGTTTCTAGTTCAAGAATACAATCTTATTCAACTGCCGACCAATACTGCTCGACCTCATGGGCAACAGTTTCTCGGTCAATTTTGTCAACAAGATATTTCTGCATGGTCGCACCGAGTACTTCCCAGTGATTAGCTGGAACATAGTTGCCTGCAAAGGCAATGGATTTACCTGCATTGTTGTATTCTACTATGGCTTGTGCCAAAGGACTACTTGGTATCATCTCAACATTGGTGAATCCCATGACGATATTGGCTTTATTCACCATGAAATCTTGACCGTCTTGATCATATACGATCCAATCAAGAAAAAGTTTCGCTGCATCTTGTTGAGCTTGTGTGCTGCCCTCTTTGTCAACAAAAATCTGTTTGGTAGATCCAATAGCGATTGCATTGTTACTTGGATTTGAACCATCATTGCTAATTGGAACAGGGATAAAACCAAACTTTCCATCCGGATTACTTTTTTGAATCTCTAAGATGGCCCAGTTACCATTAAAAGTAATACCAGCTTCGCCCCTAGCTACCGGACCAAGACTCTCTGGGTAGTCATATGCCATCGGGTCATTTTTTGCCATATTGTAATTT
>NZ_JARGDP010000002.1 GCF_029210395.1 Petrocella sp. FN5
CTAATTAGTTAAACTTAGTTTTAACAAAATGATGACATAAAATAGTAATAGGAGGTATGACAATGGGATCAGCATTTTTTGGTATTGGGGTTGGAACCCAAGGCCTATATACAGCAAAAACTGCACTGGACATCACCAACCATAATATCGCCAACGCTGAGACTGTTGGCTACAGCCGTCAATATGGCTTACAGTCCGCCACCAGACCATTGCCTAACGGTATGAGGGGCATGGTCGGTACAGGATCAGAAATTACCAATATTCTTCAACACAGAGACAGCTATCTGGATAATAAATATTGGAGCATGGTCAATGAACTGGGCGAATACCAAGTCAAAGATGAAATACTCAGCCAGATGGAGATACTCTTTAATGAGCCTTCAGAAACCGGTTACAGTACGTTTTTTAATAATATTTTTGAGAGTCTTCAGACCTTATCTAAGAACCCAGGCGACACAACGGTTAGAAGTGCCTTTGTGACTTCACTGGAATCTTTTGCAACCTATATGAACGATGTGAGTAAGCAATTAACCACTTTACAAAAAGAAACCAATTTTGGACTCAAGACCAATATAGACCAGATAAATTTCTTCTCCCAACAATTGGCATCCTTGAATCATCAGATTGGGAATATGGAATTATCTGGTAAGTCGGCCAATGACTTAAGGGATGAAAGAAACCGTATTATTGACAATTTGTCAAAAATAGTCAATGTCGATACAAAAGAAATAACCGATGCAAACGGCAAGAAAACCTTCCGTGTGTCCATCAACGGCCAAAGTCTAGTATATGATACAACGGCCAATTACTTAGAAGTAAAGCCGAGAACTTATCTAAACAACCCGGAAGATCAGGTAGATATGTATGACATCTATTGGAAGTCAGGAAAAGAGCTCTATCTGAACAATGATAACCTTTCAGGTGAATTAAAAGGCTACATCGATCTTAGAGACGGTAATAATGGACAGAATTTCAAAGGTGCCATCTTATCAGGCGAGGGTACCAATACGCTTGTCATAAATAATCCATCACGCACAGATATTCCGACAGCAGGAGAGATGAATATCGGTGGGACCTTGATTACCTATAGCAGCGCGACTTATGACCCAGTACTGAACCAAATGACCTTTAACTTAGATGCAGCTGCACCGGCAGGTGTTGACGGTACAACTAGCTTTATTGGCGACAACCAATCCTTTAAAGGCATACCCTATTACACACAAGAGCTCAACCATTTTGTTAGAACCATAGCAAGAGAGTTTAACGCCATTAACGAAAGCGGCAATGGTGGGACAGGTACTCAGTTATTTACCTATAAGGGTTATACAGGCACACCCCCTCTTGATGTGAATGATCCAACCAGTTATGAAAAGATGGACATATATAACTTTACCGTAAACCAAGCGGTTATAGATGATTTATCGTTGGTAGAAACATCAGCGACAGTAGATTACGGAGAAAGTGCCAACGACTTAATCTTGAAGCTCATAGAAAAAAGACATGACTCAAATATGTTCGCCAAAGGAAAACCGGACAACTTCATGCAATCCCTTCTTGGAACCTTAGGGATCGATGCCAAGCAAGTCATAAGTTTTAAAAAGGGTCAGGAAAACCTCATGCTCCTAGTGACCAATCAAAGATTATCCGTATCCGGTGTGGACTTAAATGAAGAAACCTTGAATATGTTGAAGTTTCAGCAAGCTTATAATGTATCGGCTAAGATTATCAGTGTTATGGATGAGATTTATAATGTGACCATCAATCAGATGGGCGCGAGATAAGAGGTGATTAGATGCGTATAACCAATTCAATGATGACCAACAACGTACTTCTGAATATTAATAGGAATAGAGAAACACTTAGTTTATACGAAACACAGATGGCTACAGGCAAGAAGATTCAAAAGCCTTCAGACAATCCCATCGTGGCTATTAGAGCCCTGAAGTTCCGTAACAATGTAAACGAGATTAAGCAATATCAGACCAATGCAGAAGATGCTATATCATGGGCAGGCGTTACGGAGCAATCGGTTACCAATGTAACGGAGATTTTGAAAAGGGTTCGAGACCTAAGTGTTCAAGCCACTTCAGACATACTAAATATTGATAACAGGAAAAATGTGGTAACGGAAATTGAACAGCTTATGGAACAGTTTGTGAACGAAGGCAATACAACCTATGCCGGCCGTCATGTTTTTTCCGGTTACAAAACCAACATGCCCCTGGTATTTACTGAAACATCGGGGGACACCTATGAACTCACACAAAGCTTCAAGGCTTCAGATGTGGAAAAGACGAAACGGGTGGTTGATAATGAAATTATTGATGTGCACAGAATCCGTTTAGGCTATACCAATGTTTCTAATCCTGATACGACTTCACTAACCCCCCCTTTTACAACAGTTAATACAATGAACGCCGCAGATCCAGGTGCCATGACCCCTGTTCTTGGTGAGGTGAATTTTATACAAGATACGGGTGAATTGATTTTTCATCCTGATGATGTTGTGAATATTCCTGATCCCTTAGATTTTACCTATGAAAAAACAGGTTTTGATAAAGGGGATCTTATGCCGGAACATTATTACGATGGGCAGAATTTGACTACAGGTACTGTCTTTACTGTCAGTAATGAGAAAATGCTTTATCAAGTTAGTTACAGTCAACAGATGTCCATTAATACTATGGGCTATGACGTCATTGGGATTGATTTGGTTCGAGATATAGAAGAACTGATTAATGCCACAAAAAGCATCACAGATGATGAGACCTTAACCACCGCCCTTCAGGAAGACTTATTAGGTGATGTCTTTAATAAGCTTATAGGAAAGATGGATAAACATATCGGTACATTACTCAACACCAGAGCTGAGATTGGTGGTAAGATTAACCGCTTAGAATTAACCATTAACAGGCTCAGTGAAGACAATCTGAATTTTACAGACTTGCTATCTAAGAACGAAGACGTGGACTATGCAGAGGTCATCATGAAGATGGCGGCTCAAGAAATGGTTTATAATGCAAGCTTGTCCGCATCCTCTAAAATTATTCAACCGACTTTATTGGACTTTATTCGTTAATGAAGAACAAAGAGGTGGTTTAAGAATTATTTGCTAAATAGAGTTAAAAAAGATATTATAGATATAATATCGAAAAGAAATAATATAGAAAACATATAAGGGAGTGTCTATGATGAAAATTAATACCAAGCATTTTGGAGAAGTAGAAATCGATGAAGAAAGAATTGTAGTGTTTGAACAAGGCATCTTTGGATTTGAAGACAGTAAACGCTACGTTATGCTCTATGAAGATGAAGACACAAAAAATGGATTATGTTGGATGCAATCGGTCGATGATGAAGGTTTGTCTTTGCCGGTCATCAACCCTATGTTTTGGTTTCCAGACTATAGCCCGGAAGTGGCAGATGAGCAGATTGCAAGAATCGGTGCGTTGAAGGAAGAAGACTTGAATTTGTTTTCCGTTGTTGTGATTACTGATAATATAGAATCCATGACCACCAACTTGAAAGCGCCAATTGTTATAAATATCCAGACAAAAAAGGGTATGCAGGTCATTGTAGCCAATGAGGAATACGAGATTAAGCACAATCTCTATGAGCAAATGAAGCTTATGAAGGCTGGTGAATAATCATGTTGGCCCTATCAAGAAAGCTAGGAGAGTCCATTATCATTAATGATGACATTGTCATTACAGTACTAGATATCTCAAGAGATCAGATTAAGATTGGCATCGAGGCGCCTAAAAGTGTCCCTATTCATAGAAAAGAAGTTTATCTACAGATTCAAGAAGAAAATAAAGCCGCTGCCGCTGGCAACGACAGCGCCCTCAGCAAGCTGAAAGACTTTATGAAATAAAATAAAACTTTTTTGAATTTACTATTAAGGTCTTTGAAAAAAGGGACGATATATTACCTGTAACGAACAAAGCTCGTTGGCCAACGAGTGCCAGCATGGAAGCTGGCATATTCGACACTAACTTGGTTATTGTAAAATCTAAGTACAATAGCCAAAACTCATGAAATTCAAGGAGGAATAAATTATGAGAATTAATAACAATCTAATGGCAATGAACACACACAGACAATTAGGTATGGGACAAGCAAACGGCGCTAAATCAATGGAGAAATTATCATCCGGTTTTAGAATCAACCGTGCTGGCGATGACGCAGCTGGTCTTGCAATATCTGAAAAAATGAGAGGCCAAATCAGAGGCTTAAATCAAGCTTCAAGAAACTCTCAAGACGCTATTTCTTTAGTACAAACTGCTGAAGGTGCTCTTAATGAGACTCAAGCGATTCTTCAACGTATGAGAGAACTTGCTGTTCAATCTTCAACGGATACGAATGTAGACGTTGACCGTGGAGCGCTTCAAAACGAAGTTAATGAACTTGCAAAAGAGATATCTAGAATTTCAGGTACAACAGAATTTAACACTCAAAAATTACTTGATGGTAATTTTGAAGGTACATTCCATATTGGCGCTAATGAAGGACAAAACTTGAGTTTGACAATCAATGCAATGGATGCAAATACTTTGGGTGTTAGTGGAGATGTTTATACAGCAATTGATTTAGTTGGTAACACTGATCTCGAAGTAAGAAGTTTGACGGGTGATGCATTAGCTATTAATATTACAGTTGGTGGTGATGCAACGACTGCAGCAGATTTTGCAATTGATACAAGTACAGAAGGTGTAATAGCTGTAACTCTTGCATCTGCAGTTGATAGTGCAGATTCTATTACAACATTAAACAATCTTATGGCAGAATTGAATAAAATTGGTGGATTTGAAGTATCCGTAAAAGAAGGTTCAACAGTTGTGGCTGGAGATTTAGCAGCAGCCGGCAATACTACCGTACCAACAACGCTTGATGAAAACTTTGAAGGTACTATTAATGGAATTAATATCTCAACTCAAGAAGTCGCTTCATCAGCAATAACTACTATCAATGATGCACTTGAATCAGTATCAGCTGAGAGATCTAAGCTTGGTGCAGTTCAAAACAGATTAGAGCACACTATCAAGAACTTAGATACATCATCTGAGAACTTACAAGCTTCTGAATCACGTATCAGAGACGTAGACATGGCGAAAGAAATGATGGAATTCACTAAGAATAACATCCTTACTCAAGCTGCACAAGCGATGTTGGCTCAAGCAAATGCTGCACCTCAAGGTGTTTTACAACTTCTGAGATAAGCATTAAGGGTCCTATAAGATGAGAATCTTATATGCACATTGGGTGAATTGCTGGAACTTCCTTAAGCTCTACATACTACAACGTAACTGGAAACGGTATGCGTGAATGTTTGAAAAATATAGAGATTGGATAATCAGCAGCCAAGCTCCTGTACCGAAAGGTTGGAGAAGGTTCAACGACTAGGATATACCATCTAAGGCGAAAGCTATGATGATGAAATCCGTAGGATCAGAGGTGGTCTGAAGTGCCCAACAACCTAATGGTCATTTATTAAAGACAAAATGACTGGGTTGAAGATATAGTCTGGCCGTTAATGAAAGTTAATGGATGGTCCGCAAGCAAACCAAGCACCTCAAGGCGTACTTCAATTATTAAGATAATTAAAATAGTTTAAGCATTAAGGGGTCAGGGGATTTTTCCTCTGACTCTTTTTATCATTTTTCATAGCGGTCAATGATGATTTCATGATTGGGATAATGTATTTGATATCTGGCTTTTGTGGAAATGAGAGCGGATTCTAGATCCATTTTATAGTGCATACATTCTAGTAATGGATGTTGATGTTGAATAATTTGAAGGAAGAAGATAATATGATCTCTATAGTTACACTGTAAGACATAGCCTTTACCATCTTTACGTTTCTTCAAGATGAATTGAATGCCAAAAGTATCAAGAATATGTTTCTGTAATAATATGTTTTCATTTTCTGAAAAAGATTGAGAATAGATTGTAATTCTTGGAAAAAGATGAATTCTGTTTTTTCTAATATATCGATCAATAACAAGTGTACCATCATCTAGGTATAGACAGAGCAGTCCAATGGGATGATTGAGTTTGGTAAGAATTTGAGGTGTAATTCTTTTACGCCCATTACAATAAAAAAGTTTATGATAATAAGTATATAAAAGGTTACTTGGAGATTTAATACTTGGCGCTTCATATTGATCATAATACTTGAAATCAAGAGAGGCCAGCATTTCTGCTTTCCATGCGCGATAGTCAGCTTGTTTCCTGCATCCATGTTCACGATAAAATGATTCTTTGCTACGCCCATAGCAGGCTAGGCTCCCATCACCAAGCAAACTTCCAACAATAATATTTTCTTGAATTTGTGATGGCTTGTACTTTATGATGTTGTCTTCGTATGCCAAAGCTCTTTTGTGTTGTAACTCACGAATAAGCTGTTGTTTAAATGCATGGCTTTTTGAAATTTTGTTTTTTGAAACGATGCGTCGAAGCTGATAAATTGATAGATTAAGCTCCTGAGCTAGTTTTTCAGTATTCATATTTGGATATTTCTCTTTGATTATTTTTAACAGTTCAGTATTTATTTTAGTCATTGAAGTCACTCTCCCTATTCAAGAAATCATCAGAACATACGTTCTATTTTATTGTATCATATTTTAATGAAAAGCATTAGAAAAAGTAAAAAATAAGGCTAAAGTCTTAGGCAGAAAATGTCCATAGGACAGTTTCTGGGTAGACCGAGGGACAGTTCTTGCGGTCAGCTTGGGACAAGTGAAAGGAAGTTTTGTAAATGCAGAATGAAAGAGCTTTACTTGAAGCGGAACTTGAAAGAGTCAAACAAAAAATCGTACTACTTGAAGAAACAGAAGTACGTCTATTAAGTATGCGTGTTATTGCCCAGGATGCGGCAGATAGAAAACTGGATCAAAAAGAAATAAGCGCTTATCAAAGTAGATTAAGTGAACTCGAAGCCGAAGTACGCTTACTAAGCGCAGATCTGAATATAACTTAAACCGAACTTAATACCTTAAATGATCAATCGCCTATTAACTTTCAGCTTGAGAAGCCGATATATAATGTAGGATATAACAATACAAGGAGGTATTACTATGAGAATTGATTCGGTTGGCGGTGCAAACACGATGCCAACACCCCAAAGTGTAGAACGAGTAGGTAGAACGGAAGCTCCAGCTCCAATACAACCTGTGAAAAAATCAGGCAATCAGAATGCATCAGCGGCTAAGCAACAAGAACGTATTCATGTTGATGCAGAAGTGGCAGCGGCAGAAAACACACTTCAACAAGAACAGCAAGTGATTAAGGCTATAGAAAAAGCCAATAAACACATTAGAACCTATGACAGACGACTAGAATTCTCTATACATGATACGACCAAGCAGATTATGGTAAAAGTTATTAACACAGAGAATGATTCAGTCATACGAGAAATACCGTCCGAAAAAGTTTTAGATATGGTCGCCCATCTGTGGGAGATCTCAGGCATACTTGTGGACGAACATAGATAGGAGGTACTTCTATGGCAATACAATTTACAGGACTGGCTTCAGGCCTTGATACTCAGAGTATTATAAGAGATCTTATGAAAGTAGAACGAACAAGGGTGGTGACTGTAGAAAAGGATAAAGTCTTAGCCGAGTGGAAAAAAGAAGCTTGGTCATCCGTAAATGCCAAACTTTACAGTTTTTATAAAGAAGAGCTTTTTTCTTTCAAATCAGCAGGTACCTACAGTAAGAAAAAACTAACCAGCTCCAATGAGAGTATGGTTTCTGTTAATACATCATCAGCAGCCATAAGAGGCAGCCATAGCATTGAGGTTACGACCATGGCAAAAGGCTCTTTCTTATCAGGGGACACCTTAACAGATGTTACGGCTTCAACGACAGCCGGTACGATGATGGGATTTGACGCTTCGACCACAAAAAATCTCACCTTCAGTTTAGATGGCGGAAAGAATACACAACAAATAACCATCGAAGCCAGTGATACTATGGCAAGCATTGTCAAAAAAGTAAAAGACTTAGGTATGGATATGAATATAAGCTATGATAGCAACTTCAATAGAATGTTCCTATCCTCTACCAATACAGGTGCAGGTGTTGAGCTTCAAGTAGGTGGTGACGCACAAGCCTTAGCTGGTCTAGGGTTTACAAATGTAAATGGATCTATTGGTAATGATGCAGCCTTTAAATATAATGGTACAGATTTGACCAGTACTACCAATGAAGTGGTTGTTAACGGTTTATCCTTTAACATATTAGGTGAAGGTGGTAGTTCTACGATTTCCGTTACCCAAGACACAGAAGCCATATATGATTCAGTTAAGAAATTTGTCAACAAATACAATGAACTTATGTTGGAGATGGATGAAAAAATCAGTGCAGATTCAGCCAGAACCTATAAACCATTAACATCAGAAGAAAAAGAAGCCATGACCGATGAAGACATTAAGCTATGGGAAGATAAAATAAAAAAATCCCTGCTAAGAAGGGATGACACCCTAACAAGTATTATGAGTGGTATGAGAAATACTTTAACTTTATCTTCCGGTGTGAACACTGTTGGCTTTACTTTTAGAAGCTTCAGCAGCTTAGGTATTGTTACGGGTAGTTATACTGAAAAAGGTGTCTTACATATTGAAGGCGATGAAGATAATAGTTTATACAGTGTAAAAGAGAATAAGCTCAGAAATGCGATTGAAGAAGATCCGGATGCTGTTATGGAGCTTATGACAAGTCTAGGTAATAAACTTTATGAGGACATGAGCAAAAAAATGCGATCATCTTCACTTAGTAGCGCGTTGACTTTCTATAATGATAAAAGTATGGATAAACAAGTAAAAGATTTTGATGCAAAAATGAGTGATCTTGAAATACGTCTATCTATGATAGAAGACCGTTATTATAAACAGTTCACGGCAATGGAACAAGCCATGCAACAGTCCAATTCAACAAGCAACTGGTTAACGCAACAATTAGGAGGTCTCTAAGATGACAAGTAATCCATACACAAAAATAAAATCTAATTCCATTATGACCGCCTCCCCTCAAGAATTAACGTTAATGCTCTATGATGGTGCCATCAAGTTTGGCAATCAAGCAAAAGTGGCCATGGTGGAAAAAGATATCGAAAAAAGCCATAATCTGATTATGCGGGTGTTGGCCATCATCGAAGAATTCCAGATCACTTTAGATAAGAGTTATGAAGTTGCCGTAGGTCTTGAACTCATGTATGATTATATTAGCAGAAGGCTGATGGAAGCCAATGCATCTAAAGATCCTGAGATACTTGAAGAAGCCATAGGATTTATAAGAGATTTAAGAAATACATGGAAAGAAGCTATGCAACTTACAAAACAAGGAAATACAGGGAGTGAAAATTCTCTAAACTTGACAACGAAAGCACAATGATTTAGACTTATGTAAAAGAATTGATTAAGTTAAGAATTGGTATCACGTGAACTTTTATAAAAGTAAATCATTAGGAGTGAGTTCTATGGATATAGCAGCAATGTCTATGATATTATCCCAAGGCCAAGTGAGACAACAAGCCGGCATACAACTGGCTGCCAAGATTATGGATATGTCAGAAGTTCAAAGCAATGAACTTGTTAAGAGGATGGAACAAAGTGTAACCCCGGAAATCGGTCGAAGCATCGACATACAGATATGAACAATTTGCTTTTTAATTGTTCACGGAGGGAAAACACCTATAATCTTTCAGCCAGGTATCAAGGCTGAAAGCTCAAATTTTCCTGAAAGTAATGAGTAATGAGGATCTGGTCAATGGACTGGGTCCTTATCATTTATTCTCGTGGTGGTAAAATACATCATAATTTGTTATACTCTTAATTAGTAGAAAAAAGGTGGTGCGTTATGGGCGACATGCATGTACAAGTGGATATCCTTCTGGATGCGTTAGAAAGAAAAAAAGTTTTATTAGAAGAGATTCTGGCATATACAAAAGAACAATCGGACTTGCTTGGGAAGGAAGACTTTAATACCACAAGTTTTAATAACATTATGAGCAACAAGCAAATTCGTATCGATAAGCTGATTCAGATTGATGAAGGTTTTGAGAGCGCTTTTGATAGAATCAAGTCGACCTTAAAGTCTCAACCGGCATTATATAAAGAAGCGATTGGGAAGATGAAGCAATATATAACGGATGTAAGTGACTTGGGTGTGGAGATTCAAGTGGCTGAAATGCGTAACAAGCAAAGGTTTGATCTTAAGAGTCAGAACATCAAAGGCGATGTTAAGAACTTTAGGAATCAGAAGTCAGCGGTCTCTAGTTACCACAACAATTACAACAAGCAGAAGAAGGCAGATCAACCCCATTTCTTTGATTCTAAGAAATAGATGACAGTCGTAACCTTATATTCTAGATGAAGCTTGACGATTTATTACTATTTTACACTATCCATTGTATTATTATCAGCTTTTTGAGTGTGACCTTTGAAGCTGTTAAAAGAGCTTGACAAGATGTTGTACCTATGATAAATTTATAGTTGCACGTTTGTAGGGCTTTTTTTTATGCGCTATTTTTAAAAAGAAAGCAGCTTCAAACACAACATATTTTAACAGTAGAACAAGTGGAGGTGGAAGTTGTGCGCGTTAAAATCACGCTAGAATGTACGGAGTGCAAGCAAAGGAATTACAATACAACCAAGGAAAAAAGGTTGCACCCAGAACGTATGGAAACAAAAAAATATTGTAGATTTTGTAGAAAACATACCAATCACAAAGAAACAAAATAGTTTTCTATAAAAGCACAGAAGGAAGTGAAACAATGGGTGATTCAAACACTACGAGAAAAACTGATTTTTTCAAAGGTCTGAAAAGCGAGTTTAAGAAAATCGTATGGCCTAGTTTCCCAGTTTTAATGAAGCAGACAGGTATTGTTATCGCTGTTTCATTAGTTGTCGGCGGTATAGTTGCAGGAATTGATACAATATTCGGTGCAATTGTACGTTTCTTACTACTATAAACAACAGAAGGATGGTTCTATGTCTGAAGAAGCAAAATGGTATGTAGTTCATACCTATTCAGGGTATGAAAACAAGGTGAAAGCCAACATTGAAAAGTTAATTGAAAACAGAAAACTACAAGATCAGATTGTAGAAGTTATCGTCCCCCTTCATAAGGTACTGGAAGATAAGAATGGTCAGCGCAAAGAAGTAGAGAAAAAACTCTACCCAGGCTACGTCATACTCAAGATGTTGATGAATGATGAGACTTGGTACGTTGTACGTAACACAAGAGGTGTTACAGGCTTCGTAGGACCGGGATCCAAACCAGTGGCTTTAACAGAAGCGGAAATCAAAACCATGGGCATCGATTTACATATTACAAAGATGGACGTGGCTATTGGTGATACGGTAACGGTAACAGATGGACCATTCGATGGTTCGGTTGGTGTCGTAAAAGAGATTCACGACCACAAAAGAACCGTTATTGTTAATCTGTCAATATTTGGTAGAGAAACGCCGGTTGAATTGGACTTTTCCAATATGGTAAAAGTCTAGAATCGTAACAATTTGTCCATAACGGACAAGTGGGAGGGAAATCCCCGTAAATACCACATCGGATATAGCTGATTTCCCATAGGCGCTTTGCGCTATTAGTTATATTTTAGAAATCAGGAGGTACGCTATCATGGCGAAAAAAGTTACAGGACTTATTAAATTACAAATTCCTGCTGGGAAAGCAACACCAGCACCACCAGTTGGACCGGCTCTAGGTCAGCATGGTGTCAACATTATGCAGTTTACTAAAGAGTTCAATGCAAAAACAGCGGATCAACCAGGTATGATTATTCCTGTTGTTATTACTGTATATGCAGACAGAAGTTTTAGTTTCATCACAAAGACACCACCTGCTGCGATTTTGCTTAAAAAAGCATGTAACATTAAATCCGGTTCAGGTGAACCTAATAAAACAAAAGTGTCTAAGATTTCAAAAGCAGAAGTTCAAAAAATTGCAGAGCTTAAGATGCCGGACCTAAATGCGGCCAACATCGAAACAGCGATGTCAATGATCGCAGGAACAGCAAGAAGCATGGGTATTGTTGTAGAAGACTAACAACAAACCGGACAATTTGAAAACATCGGTCGACCGATAATCCGTGGAAGGGTAAAACCCGATACTACCACAAGGAGGTATAACAATGAAAAAAAGCAAAAGAAAGATTGAATTACATAAATTAGTTGATAAAACGAAGCAATATGATCCAGCAGATGCTTTAAGCTTAGCTATTGAAACAGCAAAAGCAAAATTTGATGAAACCGTAGAGGTCCATGTTAGACTTGGTGTTGACGGACGTCATGCTGAGCAACAAGTGCGTGGTGCAGTTGTACTACCACACGGTACTGGTAAGAGTGTTCGAGTGCTTGTATTTGCAAAAGGTGCAAAAGCAACAGAAGCAGAAGCAGCAGGCGCAGATTTTGTTGGTGCAGAAGACCTGATTCCAAAAATCCAGAATGAAGGATGGTTGGAGTTTGACGTTGTCGTTGCAACACCTGATATGATGGGTGTGGTTGGTCGTCTTGGTAGAGTCCTTGGTCCAAAAGGCCTTATGCCAAACCCAAAAGCAGGTACTGTAACCATGGATGTAGGTAAAGCAATAGAAGAAATCAAAGCTGGTAAAATTGAGTATAGATTAGATAAAACGAACATCATCCATTGTCCAATAGGAAAGGCTTCTTTTGGCCAGGAAAAACTTGCAGATAACTTCCACACTTTAATGAATGCAATTATAAAAGCAAAACCATCCGCTGCAAAAGGTACCTACCTTCGTAGCGTATCCGTAGCTTCAACAATGGGCCCTGGCGTGAAGGTAAACCCAATGAAGTTAGACAGCTCAGTAGCAAAAAAATAATATATCATGCCTTTGGATCAGCTGTTATGGCTGATCTGAGGGTAAAAAATAGTTGACATAGGGTCTGGCATTTGTTATACTCTATCTCGCAGGTCAGACGGATTCCAGATGACCACTATATCGCTGTAGACAGTAGGTGCGTAAGCATAAAGATATCATTCACCTACCGAGGAGACTTTTTTATCATGAATGATGATATGAATCGACCTTTGTCTATTGACAAGGGTCTTTTGTTTATAACAAGTCTATGGCAAGCCCCAATAAATAATTCAAGGAGGTGTACTAAATGCCAAGAATCGAAGAAAAACAATCAGTAATCAAAACCATCAAGGATTCAATAGAAGGTGCAACATCCATCGTGTTGGTTGACTACCGTGGCCTTTCCGTTGAACAAGATACTGAACTTCGTAAGTCATTGCGTGAAGCCAATGTAACTTACAAAGTGTTTAAGAACTCAATGATGAGTTTTGCATTCCAAGGGACAGAATTTGAAGCATTAGAAAAGCATTTGGCAGGACCTAGTGCAATAGCCATCAGTTATGAAGATCCTACTGCAGGACCTAGAGTGTTGCTTAAGCAATCAAAAGCATTCAAGAACCTTGAGTTCAAAGCTGGTGTTGTAGAAGGTGTTTATTATGACGACGCAACGATTGTCAAAATTGCCGCTATTCCATCTAGAGAAGAACTGCTTTCAAAATTACTTGGAAGTATCAAATCACCAATATCTACATTTGCACGTACCATCAAAGCCGTTGCGGATAAAGCGGCTGAAACTGGCGTGGCGACAGCTGCAGAACTTGTTTCTGACAATGTAGCAGTTGTTGCTGAACCTGTAGCAGAAGTCGTAGAAGAAGTTGCAGTTGAAACTGAAGTAACCACAATAGAAAAAACAGAATAATAATAATATACGGAGGTGTCATACAATGGCAAAATTATCAACTCAAGAACTCATAGAAGCAATCAAAGAATTAACCGTACTTGAACTGAATGAACTTGTATCAGCATGTGAAGAAGAATTTGGCGTGTCAGCAGCAGCGGGCGTAGTCGTAGCAGCAGGCGGCGGCGAAGCAGCGGCAGCAGAAGAAAAAACTGAGTTTGATGTTGAGTTAACATCAGCAGGTTCTCAAAAAATTAAAGTCATCAAAGTTGTAAGAGAAATCACCGGCCTTGGTCTTAAAGAAGCAAAAGACTTAGTTGAAGGTGCACCAACAGCAGTTAAAGAAGGCGTAACAAAAGCTGAAGCAGATGAAATGAAAGCTAAGCTTGAAGAAGTTGGCGCTGAAATTACACTTAAATAATATTATATCTAACCCCTGGATTGCATAATCTAGGGGTTAATTATCATCATTAAACTAGAACAAAAATTATTTGTTTTAGTTTTTTTGTATAATGGCATCAATGGTTAAGTGGAACTTACAAGATGGTTTTCGTAAAGGTTTAGAGAAAGATCGTGGTTTTTACGAAGGTCATCAGAAAAAGCATATTAAGAATGAAACAATCTGCAATCAGAATGTATTTTTTTGTTGGAGTATTATTCTTGACACCTAATATAAGGTGTGATATTATTTGTTAATGCGTTAATATGGCTTTGTATGCTCATTTATAGGTTTTTGTGGATTTCATAAGCCATAAAAGCCAGTTAAACAGGGCGTTTAGCAGGGTATCGTCACTTTTATACACAAACATGAAGTGTGTATTTATAATAAATCATATAGCCAAGGGGTGAAACTAAACCATGGAGAAAAACAGGATTAAACCTACCAAGTACGGAACAGGTCTTAGAATGAGCTATTCTAGTGAAAAAGAAGTTCTTGAAATGCCAAACTTAATTGAGGTACAAAAGAATTCTTATCAATGGTTTCTAGAAGAAGGATTGAAAGAAGTATTTCGCGATATTTCCCCAATAAGCGATTACAGCGGCAATCTGAAGCTTGAATTTATTGACTTTGCTCTGAACAAAGAAATCAAGTATTCAATGGAAGAGTGTAAGGATCGTGATGCCACCTATGCGGCCCCACTAAAAGTCAAAGTCCGACTTTTTAACAAGGAAAAAGACGAAATCAAGGAACACGAGATTTTCATGGGTGACTTACCACTCATGACACCAACAGGAACTTTTGTTATCAACGGTGCAGAGAGAGTTATTGTAAGTCAGCTGGTTCGTTCACCTGGTATTTATTATAATATCAATTATGATAAGATTGGGAAGCAACTTTATTCTGCAACGGTTATACCCAATAGAGGTGCATGGTTGGAGTTTGAAACAGATTCCAATGATATTTTCCATGTTCGTGTGGATAGAACAAGAAAAGTCCCTGTTACTATTCTGATCCGAGCTCTAGGTATAGGCAAAGACGCAGAAATCAAGGAACTTTTTGGTGAGGAAATAAAAATTCTTGCAAGTATCGAAAAAGATAATACAGGGAGTTATGAAGAAGGTCTTATTGAGATTTATAAACGTATACGACCGGGAGAACCACCATCAGTTGAAAGTGCTGAGTCTTTAATCAATTCTATGTTTTTTGATCCAAGAAGGTACGACCTAGCAAAAGTAGGCCGTTACAAATTCAATAAAAAACTTTCATTTATGTTTAGGATTGCAGGACAAACTTTATCGGAAGATGTTATTGACCAAACCACTGGAGAAGTTATTGCAGAAGCCGGTGAAGTGTTAACACCTGAAAAAGCAGATGACATACAAAATGCTGCGGTGCCTTATGTTTATGTGACGGTAGAAGATAAAAAAGTTAAAATTCTATCCAATATGATGGTAGATATTGACAGGTATGTCCAAGTTGATCGAAAAGAGTTAGATATATTTGAGCATGTTTATTATCCTGTTCTTGCTGAATTAATGGCAGAGTATGAGGGTGACGAACTTATTGAAGCCATTTCCAAAAATGTGGCAAGGCTTGTACCAAAGCATATAACAAAAGAAGATATCATTGCTTCTATTAATTATAATATCCATCTAGAGCACGGCGTAGGTGTTAAAGATGATATTGACCATTTAGGTAATCGACGTATTAGAGCCGTTGGTGAATTACTTCAGAACCAATTCCGAATCGGCTTATCAAGAATGGAACGTGTAGTTCGTGAGCGTATGACCATTCAAGATCCTGAAGGCATTACACCTCAAACTTTAATTAATATTCGACCTGTGACAGCAGCCATCAAAGAGTTTTTTGGCAGTTCTCAGTTGTCACAGTTTATGGATCAAACCAATCCACTGGCAGAGTTAACCCATAAAAGACGTTTATCAGCCTTAGGCCCCGGTGGTTTATCAAGAGAACGGGCAGGTTTTGAGGTTCGAGACGTTCATGACTCTCATTACGGCCGTATGTGTCCTATTGAAACACCAGAGGGTCCAAACATTGGTCTAATCAACTCCCTTGCTTGCTATGCCCGTATTAATGAATATGGCTTTATAGAGGCACCTTATCGTAAGATTGATAAAACAGGTGAAAAACCGGTCGTCCTTGATGATATTGTTTATATGACTGCCGATGTTGAATGGAATTATCGTGTAGCTCAAGCCAATGAGCCTCTTGACGAAAACAATCACTTTGTACATAAGTATGTAACAGGGCGTTTTGGCGAGCACATCATTGAGATGGAAGACATTAGAATCGACTTGATGGACGTATCACCTAAGCAGGTATTTTCTGTTGCAACAGCTATGATCCCTTTTCTAGAAAACGATGATGCAAATAGAGCCCTTATGGGTTCAAACATGCAACGTCAAGCGGTACCTCTCTTGGTGACAGAATCATCTATTGTAGGTACGGGGATGGAACACAAATCAGCCGTTGACTCAGGTGTTATGGCAATCGCTAAAAGTGACGGTGTTGTTGAACGCGTATCATCAGAAGAGATTGTAGTAAAGACGAAGGCAGGACAAAAAGATTATTATCGTCTCACGAAGTTCTCCAGAAGCAATCAAGGTACATGTATCAATCAAAGACCTTTGGTTAATAAAGGACAAAAAGTCTTAAAAGGTGATGTATTAGCGGATGGACCCTCAACCAGCAATGGCGAAATTGCTTTAGGTAAGAACCCATTGATTGGTTTCATGACATGGGAAGGTTACAACTTTGAGGATGCTATTCTCTTAAGTGAGAATCTGGTAAAAGACGATGTATATACATCACTACATATTGAAGAATACGAAGCAGAAGCACGAGACACCAAGCTGGGTCCTGAAGAAATAACGAGGGACGTACCGGGTGTTGGCGACGATGCATTAAAAGACTTAGACGAACGGGGTATTATAAGAATTGGAGCTGAGATTAGATCTGGCGATATTCTCGTTGGTAAAGTAACACCAAAAGGTGAAACGGAATTAACAGCTGAAGAAAGACTGCTTAGAGCCATCTTCGGTGAGAAGGCCCGTGAAGTTAGAGATACATCTCTAAAAGTACCCCATGGTGCAAAAGGCATTGTTGTAGATGTTAATGTATTTACAAGAGAAAACGGAGATGAATTAGCACCGGGTGTTAATCAATCTGTTAGAGTTTATATTGCTAAAAAAAGAAAAATCTCCGTCGGTGACAAAATGGCGGGTCGTCATGGTAACAAAGGTGTAATATCTCGAATATTACCGGTTGAAGACATGCCTTTCTTACCAAACGGTAGACCGCTAGATATCGTACTCAATCCCCTAGGTGTACCTTCACGTATGAACATCGGTCAAGTTCTTGAAGTTCACCTTGGCCTAGCTGCAAAAGCACTGGGCTTCAAAGTGGCGACACCGGTTTTTGACGGCGCCAATGAGATTGATATCATGGAAACACTAGAACTAGCCAATGATTATGTCAATTCTGAGTGGAAAGCATTCTGTGGTAAATGGGAAGACAAATTAAACGAAGGTTTATTACAATACCTTGAGGAAAATCAGAAACACAAGGAAGAATGGGCAGGTGTACCAATTACATCTGATGGAAAAATTGCCCTTAGAGACGGAAGAACCGGTGAGTACTTTGATAATCCGGTTACCATCGGTTACATGCACTACTTAAAGCTTCACCATTTGGTTGAGGATAAGATTCATGCACGATCAACCGGACCTTACTCACTTGTAACGCAACAACCACTGGGTGGTAAGGCACAATTCGGAGGTCAGAGATTTGGAGAGATGGAAGTTTGGGCGCTTGAAGCATATGGTGCTGCCTATACATTACAAGAAATCTTGACTGTTAAATCAGACGATGTTGTTGGACGTGTTAAGACTTACGAAGCCATCATTAAAGGTGAAAACATACCTGAGCCGGGTATTCCAGAATCCTTTAAAGTACTACTTAAAGAATTACAGTCACTATGTCTAGACGTAAAAGTTTTAACAAGTGACAATATAGAAATCGATGTCAAAGAGGATTTTGAAGACGACTATGATTTGTCAACGAATACGGCTGTAAGCGATGAAAAGATACCGGATACGGCTGCCGTTGGGAAAGTGGAAATCGGATCTGATATTGAAGACGATACAGACTTGTTGGAAATACAGGATGAAGAAGAAGAAGCTTCCCTTGAAGATAGTTTCATTATTCAAGATGAAGAAGAGTTGTTTGAATAAGCCACATCGATAAAGTAGGTCGTAAGGAAGGAGTTTCCCAATATGCAAAGTGAAGTTAAGCAACAATCTGAAGCGTTGGTATTTGACGCTATTAAAATAGGTCTTGCTTCACCCGAACGGGTCAGAGAATGGTCCAGGGGCGAAGTTAAAAAGCCGGAAACCATCAATTACAGAACCTTAAAGCCTGAAAAAGACGGACTTTTTTGTGAGAAAATATTTGGCCCCAGTAAGGACTGGGAATGTAATTGTGGTAAATATAAGAAAATACGTTACAAAGGTGTGGTTTGTGATCGTTGTGGCGTAGAAGTTACAAAATCAAAAGTGAGAAGAGAGCGTATGGGCCATATTGAGCTTGCTGCGCCTGTATCTCATATATGGTATTTTAAAGGAATTCCTAGCCGAATGGGTTTAATCCTAGATATGTCGCCTAGAACACTTGAAAAAGTATTATACTTTGCCTCTTATATCGTCATTGATGCCGGTGAAACATCACTACAGTACAAGCAAGTACTTACAGAAAAAGAGTACACGGAAGCCTATGAGAAATATGGCCATAAATTTAGAGCAGCTATGGGTGCGGAAGCCATTCGTGAGATCTTATCGCAAATTGATTTAATTGGTGAATCTGAACAATTGAAAAAAGCGTTAAAAGATGCTTCAGGACAAAAGAGAGCCCGTATTATTAAGCGTCTTGAAGTTATTGAAGCCTTCAAAGAATCAGGTAATCTGCCTGAATGGATGGTTTTATCTGTTGTACCGGTTATACCACCGGATATCCGTCCTATGGTTCAGTTAGATGGTGGACGCTTTGCCACTTCAGACCTTAACGATTTGTACCGACGTGTGATCAATAGAAACAATCGTCTACAAAGACTGTTGGATCTAGGTGCACCTGATATTATTGTAAGAAATGAAAAAAGAATGCTTCAAGAAGCCGTTGATGCTTTGATTGACAATGGTAGACGGGGAAGACCTGTTACAGGACCTGGTAACAGACCACTTAAGTCCTTATCTGATATGTTAAAAGGTAAGCAAGGACGTTTCCGTCAGAATCTACTTGGTAAACGTGTGGATTATTCAGGGCGTTCTGTTATCGTTGTTGGACCGGAACTTAAAATCTATCAATGTGGTTTACCAAAAGAAATGGCCATAGAACTCTTCAAGCCATTTGTAATGAAAGTACTCGTAGAAGATGGTCTAGCACATAATATTAAATCAGCAAAGAAAATGGTGGAAAGACTTGAGCCTGGGGTTTGGGACGTATTAGAAGACGTCATCAAAGAACACCCTGTTATGCTTAACCGTGCCCCCACTTTGCACAGACTTGGTATACAAGCCTTTGAACCTGTACTGGTTGAAGGTAAAGCCATTAAGTTGCACCCTCTTGTTTGTACAGCTTATAACGCTGACTTCGATGGTGACCAAATGGCAGTGCATGTACCCTTATCAGTGGAAGCACAAGCAGAATGCCGTTTCTTATTGCTATCTCCTAACAACCTGTTAAAGCCTTCAGACGGGGCACCGGTATCCGTTCCTTCACAGGATATGGTTC
Source organism: Petrocella sp. FN5 (assembly GCF_029210395.1). Taxonomy (GTDB): domain Bacteria; phylum Bacillota; class Clostridia; order Lachnospirales; family Vallitaleaceae; genus Petrocella. The sequence goes on from NZ_JARGDP010000002.1 coordinate 19,989, forward strand.
TTGGTATTTACTATTTAACATTAGATAAAGCAGGTGAACCGGGAGAAGGTTCTATTTTCAAAGATGAAAATGAAGCGATTTTAGCCTATGACAATAAAGTGATTAGCTTGCATGCGCGTATCAAGGTAGAACGCGTTCGCATCATTGATGGTAAGAGAGAAAGACGACTTATAGAGACAACCGTAGGGCGTATTATTTTCAACGAAGCCATTCCTCAAGATCTTGGATTTATTGAAAGACTTACTGTAGATGACCAACTATTATTTGAAGTCGATTTTCTAGTTGGCAAAAAACAAATGCAGCAGATTTTGAATTATTGTATTAATGTTCATGGTGCTACAAGAACAGCAGAAGTTTTAGATGAAATCAAAAAACTCGGTTTCAAATATTCAACACAAAGTGCCATTACCGTATCTATATCGGACATGGAAGTCCCGGAAGAGAAAAAAGGCTTTGTTGATGAGGCTGAAAAAACCCTTGAAGACATTATTAAGCAGTTCAAGCGTGGCTTGATGACAGAAGAAGAACGTTATAACAGTGTTATTCAAACATGGCGTGAATGTGATGATAAAATCACTAAAGCACTTCTTGGCAATCTAGATAGGTATAACAATATTTATATGATGGCCCATTCCGGAGCCCGTGGATCGGATAATCAGATTAAACAGCTTGCAGGTATGCGTGGTCTTATGGCGGATACATCCGGTCATACGATTGAACTACCGATTAAATCTAACTTCCGTGAAGGTCTTGATGTACTTGAGTATTTTATATCCGCTCATGGTGCTCGTAAAGGTCTTGCAGATACAGCTCTTAGAACAGCAGACTCAGGTTATTTGACAAGAAGGTTGGTTGATGTTTCTCAAGATTTAATTATCAGAGAAACAGACTGTTGTAAAGATGAGCCGGAAGTTGCAGGAATGATTATAAAAAGCTTTATGGATGGTGAGGAAGTCATAGAAGGCTTAGAAGAAAGAATGACCGGACGTTGGTCCATTGAGGATATTAAGCATCCAAAGACCGGTGAAGTTCTAGCAAGAGCCGACCGTATGATTACACCAATCAAAGCAAGAAATATTATAAAAGCAGGCATCGATCAAGTTAAGATTAGAACAGTTTTATCTTGTAAATCAGAAGTGGGTGTGTGTGCTAAGTGCTATGGTTCAAATATGGCAACAGGCATACCGGTTCAAGTGGGTGAGTCTGTGGGTATTATTGCAGCTCAATCTATTGGTGAGCCGGGAACACAGCTTACTATGCGTACTTTCCATACAGGTGGTATAGCAACAGCAGATGACATTACCCAAGGTCTTCCAAGGGTTGAAGAACTTTTTGAAGGAAGAAAACCCAAAGGTTTGGCCATCATCGCGGAGTTTAGTGGAAAAGCTGTTATGCAAGAAACGAAGAAGAAACGTGAAATGGTCATTACCAATGCTGATACAGGTGAATCAAAAGCATATCTAATCCCCTATGGATCAAGAACAAGAGTTGCGGATGGTAGCATGGTAGAAGCAGGGGATGAGTTGACCGAAGGTAGTGTTAACCCTCATGATACCCTTAGAATCAAAGGTGTGAGAGCGGTACAAGACTATATGTTACAAGAGGTACAACGTGTCTACAGGCTCCAAGGTGTTGAAATCAATGATAAACATGTTGAAGTTATTTGCAGACAGATGCTTAAAAAACTCCGTATAGAAGACAGTGGTGACACATCCTTCTTACCGGGCAGTTTGATTGATCGACTTGAATTTGAGAAAATCAATAAAGAAATGGAAGACAAAGGACTTGAACTTGCTGTAGGTACCCAAGTGTTGCTTGGTATTACGAAAGCATCTCTGGCTACGAATTCCTTCTTATCAGCTGCCTCTTTCCAAGAAACAACTAAGGTACTGACAGATGCAGCCATTAAAGGAAAATCAGACCCTTTAATCGGCCTTAAAGAGAATGTTATTATCGGTAAGTTAATTCCGGCAGGAACGGGTATGAAGCGTTACAGAAAATTGAATATCATTGAAAAAGATATTGAAAATGATAATGTAGAAGAACTATTGTTTCAGGACGAATATTAGACGTGAGTACCACTTGGGGAGCCTAGACAGGCTCCCTTTTTAATTTCCAGGAAAGTCTATGCTACGTAAGTATCTGACAGGCTAATCATTTGTCAATATGAATAAAACTGTTTTTCTTGACAGAATAGGTAACTCATGATAGAATTCATCAGTGTGCATTTTGATGCGTATTTTGTCTGTAAGAAACAGTGTATAGACAAGAATGAATTCTTTAATGAAAGAGATGGTTACTATGCACAGATTACAAGAAGGTTCCAAAGTTGTAGGTACAAAGCAAACTCTAAGAGCACTTGAGCGTAACCAAGTAGAGGTGTTGTTTGTTGCAGAAGATGCGAATAAACGATTACTGGCAAAGCTCACAGAAATGGCTGAAACCAACCATATAGCGATTGTATATGTAAAAACAATGGAAGAACTAGGCAAAGCTTGCAATGTTAAAGTGAAAGCCGCAACCGCAGCACTGATCGTAAACAACTTATTTTCAGGAGGTGAAAAGAATGCCAACGATTAACCAGTTAGTTAGAAAAGGCAGAAAAGAAATCGTTAAGAAATCAACAGCGCCAGCACTTCAAAAAGGATTTAACTCCTTACATAAGAAGTCAACAAATATCTCAGCGCCTCAAAAGCGTGGTGTTTGTACAGCTGTAAAAACTGCAACACCTAAGAAGCCTAACTCAGCCCTTAGAAAAATCGCCAGAGTGCGTTTGACAAATGGACTTGAAGTAACAGGTTATATTCCAGGTGAAGGCCACAACTTACAAGAACATAGTGTTGTTCTCATTAGAGGTGGTAGAGTAAAAGACTTACCAGGTACACGTTATCACGTAGTCAGAGGTACATTAGATACAGCAGGCGTAGCTGACCGTCGTCAATCTCGTTCAAAATACGGAGCAAAACGACCTAAAGTAAAAAGCTAATTAAAGTATTAAATGGAACACCTTCTAAATGAAGAAGCGTTGTTCGATGTAGTGCGAGTTATGAATGTATATAACCTGTGGTTGCAGGATCAAATATATGAAAAACTAGCACGACACACAGAAACCATAAGGTTTCTGCGAGTACCTGTGAATTAATTTAGCGCAAAGGCGCAAATCAATAATTAAGGAGGGAAGAACCGTGCCACGTAAAGGACATACACCCAAAAGAGATGTATTACCAGATCCAATATATGGAAACAAGGTTGTAACCAAACTGATCAACAACATCATGTTAGACGGTAGAAAAGGTGCAGCACAAAAGATCGTATACGGTGCTTTTGAAAAAGTAGCAGAAAAATCAGGTAAAGATGCATTAGAAGCTTTCCAAGAGGCTCTTGGCAATATCATGCCTGTACTAGAAGTAAAGGCAAGACGTGTCGGTGGAGCAACTTACCAAGTGCCAATCGAAGTGCGTCCGGATAGAAGACAAGCCCTTGGACTACGTTGGTTAACAATCCACACAAGAAAACGTGGGGAAAAAACCATGGTAGACCGTTTGGCTGGTGAATTATTAGATGCACTGAATAATACCGGTGGGTCTGTTAAGAAGAAAGAAGATACACATAAAATGGCAGAAGCAAACAAAGCATTTGCACATTTTAGATGGTAAAATCTGTCTTGGCTTTATAGTCAAATAATACAGATTGTAATTCATTAACAGTTTAGTACCAAAGGAGGAAATACTTTGGCAGGTAGAAATTATCCGTTAGATCGGACCAGAAACATCGGCATCATGGCACATATTGATGCCGGTAAAACTACCTTGACTGAGCGTATACTATTTTATACAGGCATAAGCCATAAGATCGGTGAAACTCATGAAGGTGCAGCAACAATGGACTGGATGGAGCAAGAGCAAGAAAGAGGTATAACCATTACTTCTGCAGCGACAACATGTTCATGGTTAGATAATAGAATTAACATCATAGACACACCAGGTCACGTTGACTTCACTGTTGAAGTTGAACGATCTCTCCGTGTACTAGATAGTGCGGTTGGCGTTTTCTGTGCAAAGGGTGGGGTTGAACCTCAATCTGAAACAGTATGGCGTCAAGCGGACAAATATGAAGTACCTAGAATGGCATTTGTAAATAAGATGGACATTATGGGTGCAGATTTCTTTAATGTTGTAAGTATGATTAGAGAACGTCTTGGTGCGAACGCCGTGCCAATTCAGTTGCCTATTGGGGCTGAAGAAGACTTTGTAGGTCTAATTGACCTTATGACAATGAAAGCTTATATTTATAATGATGATTTAGGCGAAGATATTTCAGAAGTTGATATTCCGGCAGATATGTTGGAATTAGCTACAGAGTATCACAATGAAATGGTAGAAAAAATAGCGGATACAGATGAAGATCTTATGATGATGTATTTAGAAGGTGAAGAGATAGCGACGGATGAACTTAAAGCAGCCCTTCGAAGAGCAACCATAGGGGTAAAAATCATACCTGTTTTCTGTGGTTCTGCATATAAGAATAAAGGTGTTCAAAAACTTTTGGATGCGGTTATAACGTATATGCCTTCACCACTTGATGTACCTGCAATCCAAGGTATTGATATGGATACAGAAGAACCGGTTGAAAGACCGGCATCCGATGAAGCACCTTTTTCAGCATTGGCCTTTAAGATTATGGCGGACCCATTTGTTGGTAAGCTAGCATTCTTTAGAGTTTATTCAGGAACCATCAATGCAGGTTCTTATGTTTTAAACTCAACTAAAAACAAAAAAGAACGTATGGGAAGAATTCTTCAAATGCATGCGAACAAAAGAGAAGAACTTGAAAAAGTTTACTCTGGGGATATTGCCGCAGCTGTTGGTCTTAAATTGACAACAACAGGGGATACCCTTTGTGACGAAAAACACCCGGTTATTCTTGAATCAATGATATTCCCAGAACCGGTAATATCGGTAGCTATTGAGCCTAAAACAAAAGCCGGCCAAGAAAAAATGGGTATCGCCCTTGCAAAACTTGCAGAAGAAGATCCAACCTTTAAAACATTTACAAACACGGAAACAGGACAAACCATCATAGCAGGTATGGGTGAACTTCATCTTGAGATCATCGTAGACCGTATGCTAAGAGAGTTTAAAGTTGAAGCGAATGTAGGTGCACCACAGGTTGCTTACAAAGAAACCCTTACAAAAGCCGTTGATGTGGATAAGAAATATGCACGTCAATCCGGTGGACGTGGACAGTATGGACATTGTAAAGTAAGATTTGAGCCAATGGATGTTAACGGTGAAATCACCTATGAATTCGTTAATTCAACGACAGGTGGATCCATCCCAAGAGAATACGTACCGGCAGTAGATGCAGGTATCAAGGATGCAATGCAATCCGGTGTTCTTGCAGGTTATGAAGTTGTTGGTGTTCGTGCTGACTGTTACGACGGTTCTTACCATGATGTCGACTCTTCAGAGATGGCGTTTAAGATTGCCGGTTCAATGGCGTTTAAAGATGCTATGAAAAAAGGTGATTCCGTATTACTTGAACCAATTATGAAAGTAGATATACTAGTACCTGAAGAGTATATGGGTGATGTCATTGGTGACATTAACTCAAGACGTGGAAAAATCGAAGGTATGGAGCCAAGAAATGGTGCTCAATCCATACATTGTTATGTTGCTTTATCTGAGATGTTTGGATATTCAACGGACATACGTTCCAAATCACAGGGGCGTGGAACATTCTCCATGCAGTTTTCACATTATGAACAACTTCCAAAGAGTATTCAAGAGAAAATTCTTTCCGGAAAAGGCCTTGAGTAAGGAAATAGTCCTTGCAATTGGATGTACAATAAAATATAATTCTAATTAGAAAAAACTGATAAGTTATGACGAAGGGATTTTTAAAATGCCTTGGTGTCATTGATTAAAGGAGGAAAAAAAGTAATGGGTAAAGCTAAGTATGAAAGAACGAAACCGCATGTAAATATTGGAACAATTGGTCACGTTGACCATGGTAAAACAACTTTAACAGCAGCAATCACAAAAGTACTATATGATAGACTTGGTACAGGATCAATCGTTGATTTTGATAACATTGATAAGGCACCAGAGGAAAGAGAAAGAGGGATTACAATCTCTACAGCACACGTTGAGTACGAGACTGAGAATCGTCACTACGCTCACGTTGACTGCCCAGGTCACGCCGACTACGTTAAGAACATGATTACCGGAGCAGCTCAAATGGACGGTTCTATCCTTGTTGTTGCAGCAACTGACGGACCTATGGCTCAAACAAGAGAGCATATTCTTTTAACACGTCAAGTTGGTGGTACACATATCGTTGTATTCATGAACAAATGTGATATGGTTGATGATGAAGAATTACTAGAATTGGTTGAAATGGAAATCAGAGAATTATTATCTGATTATGGATTCCCTGGAGATGATCTTCCTGTAATCCAAGGATCAGCACTTAAAGCACTCGAAGATACAAGCAGCAAATGGGGCGATATCGTTCTTGAATTAATGCAAGCTTGTGACGATTATATTCCAGAGCCAATTCGTCAAACAGATAAGCCATTCTTGATGCCTATCGAGGACGTTTTCTCAATCACAGGTCGTGGTACTGTTGCGACTGGTAAAGTTGATCGTGGTGTTCTACACGTTCAAGACAACGTTGAGATTGTTGGTCTTAAAGAAGAGTCAAGAAAAGTTGTTTGTACTGGCGTAGAGATGTTCCGTAAGCTTCTTGATGAAGCTCAAGCGGGTGACAACATTGGCGCATTGCTTCGTGGTGTACAAAGAGAAGAGATTGAACGTGGACAAGTACTTGCAGCGCCTGGTTCAATTACACCTCATACAACATTTAAGGCACAAGTATATGTACTTAAAAAAGAAGAGGGTGGGCGTCATACACCATTCTTTGGAAACTACAGACCACAATTCTACTTCACAACGACTGACGTAACTGGTGTTATCAATCTACCAGAAGGCGTAGAAATGTGTATGCCTGGCGACAACATCGAGATGGACGTTGAATTAATTGCGCCAATCGCGATGGAAATCGGTCAAAAGTTCTCAATCCGTGAAGGTGGAAGAACAGTTGGTTCAGGATCTGTAACTGTAATCAGCAAGTAATATTATTAAAAGCACAGGGTTACCCGTCAAGGGTAGCCCTGTTTTACTCTGTAGGAGCACAACTTAGAAAAATAAGAAAAAAAGCTTGCATTAGATAAAACCATAAGTTATAATATAAAGGCTGTGACAATAAAAGCAATGAAGTTAGAGGTTGCCGTATAAAAACTGCGGGTAATTCTAATGGAGCGGATGTCATGTTCAAGAAACTGACGACAAGATCACTGTACGAATAAGATGCCATCAATTTAGTTTGATGAAGGACGTGTGAATGAATGACACGCCAGGCAAGATGTACAGTCACCACTTGTCGTACTCAAGTACGAAAAGGAGGCGACTTTTTTTATGGCAACTCAAAAAATGAGAATTAGCTTGAAAGCGTATGATCATCAATTAATCGACCAATCATCAGAGAAGATTATCGAAACTGCAAAGAAAACAGGAGCGAAAGTGAGCGGACCTATCCCACTTCCTACTAAAAAAGAAATCACCACAATCCTAAGAGCCGTACATAAGTACAAAGACTCTAGAGAGCAGTTCGAACAAAGAACACACAAAAGATTAATTGACATCTTAATGCCAACAGCTAAAACAGTAGATGCACTTATGCGTCTAGAACTACCTGCTGGGGTAGACATTAAAGTAGATGTAAAATAATATCCACATTAGAGGTTTATATAGAAGGTCATGTTTTATATAACCGTCTAGGATGATTACGTCAATGTAATCCGCTGTAGATCAATAGGAGGTGCAATATGCAAAAAGCAATTATTGCGAGAAAAGTAGGTATGACACAAATCTTCATGGAAGATGGCGCGTTGGTTCCTGTAACCGTATTACAAGCCGGTCCATGTACAGTTGTTCAAGTAAAAACCTTAGATAACGATGGCTATAGTGCTGTTCAAATCGGTTTTGAAGACAAAAAGGAAAAACACACAACACAACCTTTACAAGGACATTTCCAAAAAGCTGGTGTTACTGCAAAGAGAGTACTTAAAGAATTCAGACTTGAAAATGCAGAAACATTTGAAGCCGGTCAAGCAATCACAGCTGACATATTTGCTGTTGGCGATATGATTGATGTAAGTGGCACAAGTAAAGGTAAAGGGTTCCAAGGTAACATCAAGCGCCATGGACAAACAAGAGGCCCTATGGCTCACGGTTCTAAGTACCATAGAAGACCGGGTTCAATGGGACAAGCATCATCACCTTCAAAAGTATTCAAAGGTAAGAACTTACCTGGACATATGGGTGCTGTAAAAGTGACGATTCAAAATCTTGAAGTTGTAAGAGTGGACGCAGAGCAAAATTTGATTTTAGTAAAAGGTGCTGTACCTGGACCTAAAAAATCTATCTTAACAATTAGAGACGCAGTTAAGGCGTAGTAATTGCAGGAAGGAGGAACGAAAATGGCAAAAGTATCTGTATACAATATGGATGGTAAACAAGTAGAAGAATTGGAACTTAATGATAGCATTTTTGGAGTAGAAATCAAAAACCATTTAATGCACATGTCCGTTGTTCAACAACTTGCAAATAAACGCCAAGGAACACAAAGCGCCAAAACACGTGCAGAAGTACGTGGTGGTGGTAGAAAACCTTGGAGACAAAAAGGAACGGGTAGAGCTAGAATCGGTTCAATAAGAGCACCACATTGGACAGGTGGTGGTGTGGTTTTTGCACCAAAACCAAGAGACTACTCATTCAAACTTAATAAAAAAGAAAAAAGAATTGCCCTTAAATCTGCACTATCAGTAAAAGTTGCTGATGGAAAATTCATCGTTCTGGATGAATTGGCTTTTGATGGTATAAAAACAAAAGATATGGTTAAGGTGCTTGACAACCTAAGTGTTAAAAAGGCCCTCATCTGTATTAATGAAAACAATAAAAATGTATTATTATCAGCTAGGAACATAGCAAATGTAGCAACAGCTCAAACCAATACGATTAATGTGTATGATATTCTAAAATACGATACATTCGTAACGACTAAGGCAGCTGTGGCAACAATAGAGGAGGTGTACGCATAATGGCAAGCATAAATTACTATGACGTACTACTTAAACCTGTAATCACTGAAAAAAGCATGGATCAGATGGGCGATCGTAAATACACATTTTCAGTGCATCCAGAAGCGACCAAGGTTCAAATCAAAGAAGCGGTTGAAAAAATGTTTAAAGGTGCTATCGTTCAAAAAGTCAATACTATGAATAAAGACGGTAAGACAAAAAGACGTGGTACAACAAGCGGTAAAACAGCTAAAACAAAAAAAGCGATCGTAACTTTGACAGCAGAGAGTAAAGAGATCGACTTCTTCGAAGGAATGTAAAAAACACATTCCGGGGACACACACGGTAGCGTGGTAAGACGCTACAGGAAAGGAGCTAAAAGACAATGGGTATTAGAAAATACAAACCTTATACACCTTCCAGAAGACATATGACGGCTTCTACTTTTGAGGAAATCACAAAATCAACACCTGAAAGATCCTTAGTAGTGGCAATTAAAAAGAATTCAGGAAGAAACAATCAAGGTAAAATTACTGTGAGACACCGTGGTGGTGGCGCTAAAATAAAATATAGAATCATTGATTTTAAAAGAAACAAAGATGGAGTGCCAGCTAAAGTAGCATCTATTGAGTACGATCCAAACCGTACAGCTAACATTGCATTGCTTCAATATGCAGATGGTGAAAAGAAATACATTCTTGCACCTGTAGGCCTTAAAGTTGGATCCACATTAATGAGTGGCGCAGATGCAGAAATAAAAACAGGTAATGCATTACCACTTAGTAATATTCCGGTCGGTTCACAAATACACAACATCGAGATGAAGCCGGGTAAAGGTGGACAACTTGTACGTTCAGCCGGTAATGTAGCACAACTTATGGCAAAAGAAGGTAAGTTTGCAACATTAAGACTTCCATCTGGTGAGATGAGAATGGTACCAAGCGAGTGTAGAGCAACCATCGGTCAAGTTGGTAATGTTGACCATGAGCTTATTACCATAGGTAAAGCGGGACGTAAGCGTCATATGGGTATTCGCCCAACTGTACGTGGTTCTGTAATGAATCCTTGTGATCATCCACATGGTGGTGGTGAAGGTAAATCACCAATCGGTCGTCCAAGTCCAATGACACCTTGGGGTAAACCGGCACTTGGCCTTAAGACAAGAAAGAAAAACAAACATTCTAACAAATATATCGTGAGAAAACGTGGCAGTAATAAATAGTCACTCATCCATATCGATTAATGCAAAAGGAGGCTTTATAAATGGCTCGTTCATTGAAAAAAGGACCATTTATTGATGGGCACCTACTAAAAAAAGTAGAGGCACTCAATGAAACCGATAGCAAACAAGTTATTAAAACTTGGTCAAGACGTTCCACTGTATTCCCTGAGATGGTTGGACATACAATCGCCGTTCATGACGGTAGAAAACATGTACCGGTATACATCAGTGAAGACATGGTTGGTCATAAACTTGGAGAATTCGTTTTAACCAGAACCTTTAGAGGTCATGGCAAAGATGAAAAGAAATCAAAAGTACGTTAATTATATGTACGAAAGGAGGCACTTTTAGATGGCTAAAGGACATAGAAGTCAGATTAAACGTGAAAGAAATGCAAACACAGATAATAGAGCGAAAGCTAAAGTATCTTTTGCAAGAGTTTCTGACACAAAAGCACGAATTGTACTAGACACCATAAAAGGTAAAGACGTTGTATCGGCCCTTGGTATATTAGCTTTTACACCAAGAAAAGCTGCACGTGTTATAGAAAAACTATTGAATTCAGCAATTGCAAATGCTGAAAATAATCTTGGACTTGATCCAAACAACTTATACATTCAAGAGACATTTGCCAATAAAGGACCAACACTTAAGAGAATCAGACCAAGAGCTCAAGGTAGAGCTTTTAGAATTCAAAAAAGAACCAGTCACATCACGATTATCTTAAACGAAAGGTAAAGGAGGTAAGGCATGGGACAAAAAGTTAATCCACACGGCTTAAGAGTCGGTATCATCAAGGATTGGGATTCAAGATGGTATGCCGAGAAAAATTTTTCAGATCTTCTGGTAGAAGACTTTAATCTTAGAAAATTTTTAAAGAAAAAACTATACTCTGCAGGTATCTCAAAAATCGAAATTGAAAGAGCATCTGAAAGAGTGAAAGTCAACATTCATACTGCTAAACCTGGTATTGTTATTGGTAGAGGTGGAACAGCGATTGACGAGACTAAAAAAGAAGTTGAAGCTATGGTAACAGGAAAAGTGATTGTCAACATTGTTGAAGTCAAAAGACCTGAGAAAACTTCTCAATTAGTAGCTGAAAACGTAGCGCTTCAATTGGAGAACCGTGTATCATTTAGAAGAGCTATGAAACAAGTTATGGGACGCGCATTAAAATCAGGCGCAAAAGGAATCAAGGTACAATGTTCAGGACGTCTGGGTGGTGCTGAAATGGCACGAGTTGAAAGTTACAACGAAGGTAATATTCCACTTCAAACCCTTAGAGCTGACATTGACTATGGATTTGCTGAAGCAGATACAACTTACGGTAAAATTGGCGTAAAAGTATGGATTTGCCATGGTGAAGTTCTTCCTAAGAAAGCTAACAAAGGAGGAAACAAATAATGTTAATGCCAAAAAGAGTAAAAAGACGTAAACAATTTCGTGGACGTATGACAGGTAAAGCCACTCGTGGTAACCAAATCATCTATGGTGAATTTGGAATCGTTGCAATGGAAGCTGCTTGGGTACGTTCCAATCAAATAGAATCAGCCCGTGTTGCCATGACACGTTACATCAAGCGTGGTGGTAAAGTTTGGATCAAGATTTTCCCAGACAAGCCTGTAACTACTAAACCAGCAGAAACTCGTATGGGTTCTGGTAAAGGTTCACCTGAGTATTGGGTTGCGGTTGTAAAACCGGGACGCGTTATGTTTGAACTTGCAGGAGTTCCAGAAGAGACAGCTAGAGAAGCCCTAAGACTTGCAATGCACAAGTTGCCATTGAAATGTAAAATTGTTTCTCGCGCAGATTTAGAAGGCGGTGAATAATTGTGAAGTCAGCAAAATATTTAGAAGAGTTAAGAAATAAGTCAGCAGCTGAATTACAAGAAGCGTTGGTACTTGCGAAAAAGGAATTATTCAACTTAAGATTCCAAAATGCAACCAACCAATTAGAGAATACAGCTCGCATCACAGCAGTAAGAAAAAATATTGCAAAGATCCAAACAATTATTGCTGAGCAATTGCAAGCAGCTAAGTAATAATCTCGAAAGGAGGCATTGTTGTGACAGAAAGAAATCTGAGAAAAGTAAGAACCGGACGTGTTGTTAGTGACAAAATGGACAAAACTGTTGTTGTTGCCATTGAAGGCACAGTAAAACATCCATTGTATCATAAAGTAGTAAAAAGAACATACAAGCTTAAGGCTCATGATGAAAACAATGAGTGTGAAGTTGGCGATAGAGTAAAAGTGATGGAAACCAAGCCAATCTCAAAAGATAAGAGATGGCGTTTAGTGGAAATCATCGAGAAAGCAAAATAGTATTCCCGAAAGGAGGTTTTCAGCATGATTCAACAAGAATCTAGACTTAAAGTAGCTGATAATACAGGTGCCAAAGAAATCCTATGTATTCGTGTACTGGGAGGATCCACTAGAAGATATGCTAGTGTTGGTGATGTAATCGTTGCTACCGTTAAAGATGCAACACCAGGTGGCGTTGTAAAAAAAGGCGACGTGGTTAGAGCCGTTGTCGTTAGAACAGTAAAAGAAATCAGACGTAAAGATGGTTCATATATAAGATTTGATCAAAACGCAGCAGTTGTGCTTAAAGATGATGGTACTCCAAGAGGTACACGTATCTTTGGTCCTGTGGCAAGAGAACTTCGTGAGAAGAAGTATATGAAAATCTTATCACTAGCACCAGAAGTATTATAAGGAGGTGTACACATGTCAAAGATGAAACTTAAAACCGGCGATACTGTAAAAGTAATCACTGGTAAGGATAAAGGCAAAGAAGGCAAGATTTTAGATGTCAACAGCAAGTCAGGTAGAGTACTGGTTGAAGGCATTAACAAAGCAACTAAGCACACGAAACCAAGTGCGGCCAATCAACAAGGTGGTATCATACACAAGGAAGCCATGATTGATGCTTCTAATGTTATGTATATGCACAAAGGTAAGCCGACCAAACTTGGCGCAGTCGTTTCCACGGTTGAGCGTAATGGCAAAACCAAAACTGTGCGTAAGCGTGTAGCTAAGACTACCGGTGAAGTCGTCGACAAATAATCGAAAGGAGGTCCATTCAATTGAGTAGACTTATTGATACTTACAGAAATGAAATCGTTGAAGGTATGATGAAAAAATTCAACTATACTAATAAATTACAAGTGCCAAAGATTGAAAAAATCGTCATCAATATGGGTGTCGGTGAAGCTAAAGAAAATCAAAAAGCTATGGATTCTGCAGTGAGTGATCTTACAACTATTGCAGGTCAAAAGCCACTTGTAACAAAAGCAAAAAAATCAGTAGCAGCCTTTAAATTAAGAGAAGGTATGAGCATTGGTACGAAGGTAACCCTTCGTGGCAAGAGAATGTATGAGTTCCTAGACCGACTTGTCAACTTATCTTTACCACGTGTTCGTGACTTTAGAGGTGTTAACCCTAACTCTTTCGATGGTAGGGGTAACTATGCAATGGGCATTAAGGAACAACTTATATTTCCGGAGATCGAATATGACAAGATTGACAAAATCAGAGGTATGGATATCATCATTGTTACAACTGCTAACACAGATGAAGAAGCTAGAGAGCTACTAACTCAATTCGGAATGCCTTTCAGAAAATAAAGGAGGTAATAATCAATGGCTAAAACGTCAATGAAGGTTAAACAACAACGTAAACCCAAATTCTCCACACAAGCTTACACCCGTTGCAGACTTTGCGGAAGACCTCATAGTGTATTGAAAAAATACGGTATATGCAGAATTTGTTTCAGAGAACTTGCATACAAAGGACAAATCCCCGGTGTTAAAAAAGCTAGTTGGTAAACAACATATAGGAAGGAGGCAATTATCATGACAATGAGTGATCCTATTGCAGATATGCTTACAAGAATTAGAAACGGTAACACAGCAAAGCATGACATTGTAAAAGTTCCATCATCAAAGATGAAACTTGCTGTTGTTGATATATTAGTAAAAGAAGGTTATGTCAAAAACTATAAAGTTATAGCGGACGGCGCTTTCAAATCAATTAGAATCGAACTTAAGTATGGTGCGGATAAGAATGAAAAAGTTATTTCCGGTATCAAAAAGATATCAAAGCCAGGACTTAGAGTTTATGCAAGCAAAGATGAGTTACCATCAGTACTTGGTGGACTTGGTACAGCGATTATATCAACAAATAAAGGTCTGATTACAGACAAAGAAGCTAGAAAGCTAAATGTTGGTGGCGAGGTTATAGCCTTTATCTGGTAAATCAACCGGTTATGCTACCAAGCATTATAAAGATTTCTTAAAGCACTAGAAATTAACTTTAAACTATGATAGTCTGTTTAAGACTGTCAATAGACACCTTGAGTATATGCAAAATCCATGCAAGTGTCTGATTAGGTGAAAAGATAGTTTCAAGATAGAAGCTGTTTTAATTTAACCGTAAGGAGGAAAAAAGAATGTCTCGAATTGGAAAATTACCAATTACTGTTCCGACTGGTGTTGATGTTACAATAACAAAAGAAAACTTTGTTACTGTAAAAGGACCAAAAGGAACAATAGCAAAGCAAGTACCAAAAGAAATGGAAATAAAACTTGAGGGTTCAGAAGTCGTGGTTACAAGACCGAGTGAACTTAAAAAGATGAAATCATTACATGGGCTTACAAGAACGTTAGTCTTTAATATGGTTGAAGGTGTAACGAATGGTTACACAAAAGTACTCGAGATCAATGGTGTCGGATATAGAGCTAAAAAAGACGGTAGAAAACTAGACCTAAGTTTAGGTTATAGTCATCCTGTAGTTATGGAAGATCCAGAAGGTATTGAATCTGTGGTTGAAGGCAATAAGATAACCATCAGCGGGATCAGCAAAGAAAAAGTTGGTCAATACGCAGCCGAAATCAGATTCAAAAGACCACCAGAGCCCTATAAAGGCAAAGGTATCAAGTACATTGATGAAATCATCAAACGTAAAGAAGGAAAAGCTGGTAAGTCATAAGCATAGACTTAGTCTTGCCTAAGCACCTTTATATGAAATTGATGATTCTTCGGACAACTTTCATAATAAAATTGACAAAGGGGTGAAATCCAAATGATTAAGAAAATATCCAGACAAGCAGTTCGTGTTAAAAAACACTTGAAAATAAGAAACAAAATTTCAGGTACTCCTGCTAGACCAAGATTAGCTGTTTATAGAAGCAATACGCATATCTATGCTCAGATAATTGATGATGTTAAGGGCAACACACTCGTTGCAGCTTCAACTGTAGAAAAGGCAATCAAGGAGACATTGGAAAAAACCAACGATATAGCCGCAGCAAAAGCTGTTGGTGATGCTGTTGCGAAAAAAGCAATTGAAAAAGGCATCGACGCTGTTGTTTTTGACCGTGGTGGGTATATTTACCATGGCAAGATCAAAGCATTAGCTGACGCAGCTCGAGAAGCTGGGTTAAAATTCTAAGTAAGGAGGTTGACACATGAAGCGAAACATTATAGATTTTAATGGCTTAGAACTTAAAGAAAAAGTCGTAACCATTAAACGTGTAACGAAGGTTGTAAAAGGTGGACGTAACTTCAGATTCACAGCAACGGTTGTTGTTGGGGATGAAAACGGACACGTTGGTGCCGGCATGGGTAAAGCTGTGGAAATTCCAGAAGCAATCCGTAAAGGTATAGAAGATGCAAAGAAAAAAATGATTGAGATTCCACTAGATGAAAATAACAGTATACCACATGACTGGTTAGGGAAATTCGGTAGTGCTTCTGTTTTACTAAAAAGAGCACCTGAAGGTACCGGTGTTATAGCTGGTGGCCCTGCACGTGCTGTGCTTGAGCTTGCTGGTATCAAAAACATCAGAACAAAATCCCTAGGTTCAAACAATAAGGCAAATCTTGTTGCAGCAACCATTACAGGGCTTAGTCAGTTAAAAACACCAGAGCAAGTAGCCAATCTTCGTGGTAAAACAGTAGAAGAAGTATTAGGTTAGGAGGGAACCAAGATGGCAGATAAATTAAAAATTACTTTAGTTAAATCGACAATTGGCGCCAAACCTAAACACAAGTTAACCGCTGAAGCCTTAGGTTTAACAAAACTTAACAAAACAGTAGAACAAAGTGACAATGCGGCAATTAGAGGTATGATTCAGTCGATCGTGCACTTAGTAAAAGTTGAAGAAGTTTAGTCGAAAAAACAATAAGGAGGTGTAACCGACATGAATTTAACAGATTTAAGACCTGTATCGGGTTCAAAAAAGAAGAAATTCATAAAAGGTAGAGGTCACGGTTCTGGAAACGGTAAGTTTGCAGGTAGAGGTCGTGATGGTCAGAACTCACGTTCAGGCGGGGGTACTAGACCGGGCTTTGAAGGTGGACAAATGCCTTTATATAGACGTCTTCCAAAAAGAGGATTTACTTGTCTGAATTCAAAAGAGATCGTTGCCATTAATGTGGACGCGCTAAATGTATTTAGAGCAGGATCCGTCATCACAGTTGAAAAATTACAGGAAAAAGGGATTATCAACAACCCACAAGACGGTGTCAAAATCTTAGGAGATGGAGAATTGACTAAGAAATTGACGGTTCAAGTGAATGCTTTTAGTAAATCAGCCATTGAGAAAATCGAGGCTGCTGGTGGGAAAGCAGAGGTGGTATAATTGTTTAAGACACTTCGAGATGCTTTTAAAATAGAAGACTTAAGAAAAAGAATACTGTTTACATTTTTCATGTTATTTGCCATTCGTTCAGGTGCTGCCATTCCTATCCCAGGGATTGACAGCCGTGGTATCCTAGAGTACTTTAATAATAATAGTGAAGGACTACTAGGGATGTTTGATGCTTTTTCAGGTGGTGCATTCAAGAACATGACCATTTTTGCTCTTGGTATTATCCCGTACATCAACTCATCCATCATCATGAACCTTCTTACAATTGCGATTCCTGCACTTGAAGAAATGCAAAAAGACGGTGAAGACGGTAGGAAAAAGATTGCGAAAATCACAAGATATGCAACGATTGGATTCGCAGTGATTCAAGCAACTGCTATTAGCATCGGATTTAGAAGTTATTTTGTTAACTACAACTTCTGGTCTGTTATTGCAGCCATTGTTACAATGACGGCTGGAACAGCATTCTTGATGTGGTGTGGTGAAAAAATCACTGAAAACGGCGTAGGTAATGGTATTTCACTCATTATTACCGTAAATATCTTATCAGGTCTTGGTAGTGGCGCTTTAACATTATACGAGTTATTTATGAGCAGTGAAGTGGTAAAAGCAATTATACTCTTGGTTGTTTTCTTCTTAATGATTGTGTTTGTCGTCTTGATCCAATTAGGTGAAAGACGCGTACCGGTTCAGTATGCAAAAAGGGTCCAAGGACGTAAGGTGTATGGAGGTCAATCGACCCACATACCCATGAAAGTGAATATGGCTGGTGTTATTCCTGTAATATTTGCATCATCCTTATTACAATTTCCAGCGACCATTACTTCTTTTATCACTGCAAGCCCTTCAGGTTGGTGGGGTAAGACTTTAGAAGTGATTAGTATCAGTAATCCCTATGGTGCTGCAATATACTTTGTACTCATTATAGCGTTTGCTTATTTCTATACAGCCATAACATTTAATCCTTATGATGTGGCAAACAATATGAAAAAGAATGGTGGTTTTATACCAGGGATTCGTCCTGGTAAACCAACAGTAGAATATTTATCAAAGGTGCTTAGTAGACTTGTATTAATCGGTGCTGTCATGCTGGGTATCATAGCTTTAGCTCCCGTAGGGCTAACCGCAGTTACGAAGATTCAATTGAATTTCGGTGGAACCTCACTGATCATCGTAGCCGGAGTTGCACTTGAAACTGTTAAGCAGGTTCAATCACAACTTGTCATGAGACATTACAAAGGTTTCTTAGGATAAGAACTGAAAAACGATTATATAGTTTTTGAATAGCTTTAATTCGACTAGGAGAAGATGGTAAGGGCGATCCGCCTACATCCTTTTAGTCGATTTAGAAGCTTTCATCTATTCACTGAAAAACGAGTACTTTGATGCAAATTGAGTATCTGCTCAAGAAGTGTCTAAAGGAGGTATATGATGAAAATCATTATGTTAGGCGCACCTGGTGCCGGCAAAGGAACACAAGCTAAAAAACTATCAACAAAATACAGTATTCCACATATTTCTACAGGTGATATTTTCAGAGCTAATATCAAAGGTGAAACGGAACTTGGACTAAAAGCAAAAAGCTTTATGGATCAAGGATTGTTGGTACCGGATGAATTGGTTGTAGATCTTGTAGCAGACCGTATTGTAGAAGAAGATTGTTCTAAGGGATTTGTTTTAGATGGTTTTCCAAGAACCATACCACAAGCAGAAAGCTTGGATGCAGCTTTAGAAAAAATGGGTACTTCTATGGACTATGCTATAGATGTGGATGTACCTGATGAAGTTATTGTTAAAAGAATGTCCGGTAGAAGAGCATGCGTAAAATGTGGTGCAACATACCATACAGTATATATAGCACCAAAAGTTGAAGGCATCTGTGATGTGTGCGGCAGTGAGCTGATTCTAAGAGATGATGACCAACCTGAAACTGTACTAAAAAGATTAGGTGTCTACCATGAACAAACCCAACCACTTATTGAATACTACACAAACAAAGGCATACTAAAAACAGTGGACGGAACTCAAGACATAGATGTGATTTTTGAATCCATATGTGAAATTGTAGGTGCGTAGTAGATGGCAATATTAATAAAAAGCGATTCAGAGATTGAGATTATGCGACAGGCCAATGCCATTGTAGCTAATGCCCACGAAGCAGTGGCAAAGGCTATAAGAGTAGGTGTGTCAACTTATGAGCTTGATAGGATTGCTGAAGACTTCATACGGAGTCAAAACGCTACCCCTTCCTTTCTAGGTTATGGTGGTTTCCCTGCTTCTATATGTACTTCTGTCAACGAAGCTGTTGTTCATGGTATTCCCAGTAAACATCAGATTATAGAAAATGGAGACGTTTTAAGTGTTGATATTGGCGCCTATTTCAATGGTTATCATGGTGATGCAGCAAGAAGTTATGCTGTAGGTCAAGCATCTGAGGATGCCATCAAACTCATTGAAGTGACGAAGGCAAGTTTCTTTGAAGGTATTAGATATGCTAAGCCCGGTGCTCATTTACATGAAATATCTGCAGCCATCCAAAATTATGTGGAGGCGCATGGTTTTTCAGTCGTAAGAGATTTGGTTGGACACGGTATAGGTAAAGATTTACATGAAGAACCTCAAATACCTAACTACAAGCCCATCGGACGCGGGCCAAAACTTCAAAAAGGCATGGTACTTGCCATTGAACCAATGGTTAACGCAGGACGCTATAATGTTCGAACTTTAAGTGATGACTGGACAGTTGTGACTTTGGACGGATCATTATCTGCCCACTATGAAAACACAATACTGATAACGGATACAGGTTATGAATTACTGACGATTTTGAATCAAGGTGAGTGCAATGATAAAAATTGAGCTTGGTCAAGTTGTAAAATCTACGGCAGGTCGAGATTGTGGAGAGCTCTTTATTATATTAGATATAAAAGAGGCATATGTATATATTGCAGATGGTAAACGCAGACGCATAGAAGCTCCCAAAAAGAAGAAGTACAAGCATATTCAAATCACTTATAAGATTGCAGATGAAATAGCCGGTAAATTAAAGCACAATGAGAAAATCACCAATGCCGATATCAGAAATAGTTTAAAAGATTATCAACAAACCCTAGAATAAGCCTAATTAGGAGGTAGACCATGTCGAAAAAAGACGTAATAGAAGTTGAAGGTAAGGTTAAAGAAAAATTGCCCAATGCCATGTTTCAAGTTGAACTTGAAAATGGTCATGTTATTTTAGCCCATATATCCGGAAAACTCAGAATGCACTATATCAGAATTTTACCAGGTGACAAAGTAACCATAGAAATGTCACCCTATGATTTGACAAAAGGTAGAATAATCTGGCGAGACAAATAAATGAAAAGCCCTAGATTTCGATCATAGATCAAGGAAGGAGTACCAAAAATGAAAGTAAGAGCTTCAGTTAAACCAATTTGTGAAAAATGTAAAGTTATCAAAAGAAACGGAAGAATCAGAGTAATCTGTGAGAATCCAAAGCATAAACAAAAACAAGGGTGATATACGCCTTTGAAGTTGTAGATATTTACTTGACCTCATTAAGAAGCATTTTATAGTGGGTAAAAGTGGTATATAGTAAGGACTACAAATTTAGACTTGTACTATTGGTCAGAATGTTATATAATATCTAATTGTGATGTTTATACAGACTAATGAACAAAACCACCAGGACATGTTGTGTAAACAATTGAACCTTGTTCCTTAATCAGGGTGAAATTGGATGAAGCGAAGGTACTAGGTGGCTAGTCTAATGAGATGATAATATGATTCAGTACTTTATAGAATGAGAGTTGCATTGAATAAAGAATTGAATGGTATTGAGACCAATGGCATACAAGGGGAGGCAATATTTGCTGACCGAATCTTGTTGCCGACCTATCAAATTTAATGGAGGTGTACAGAAAACATGGCTCGTATTGCTGGTGTTGACTTACCTAGAGAAAAACGTGTAGAAGTTGGTTTGACGTATATTTATGGAATTGGAAGACCAACGGCTGAAAAAATCGTAAAAGAAGCAGGAATTAGTGTTGATACAAGAGTAAGAGATTTAACGGATGCTGAAGTCAGTAGTCTACGTGAGATTATTGAGAAAACAGCACAAGTTGAAGGTGATCTTAGAAGAGAAATCGCTCTTAATATTAAGAGACTAATGGAAATTGGATGTTATCGTGGTATTCGTCATAGAAGAGGTCTTCCTGTAAGAGGACAAAAAACTAAAACGAATGCAAGAACCAGAAAAGGTCCACGTAGAACAGTAGCTAACAAGAAAAAATAGTTGTAAGGAGGCTTAGTAATGGCAAAAGTAGTCAAAAGAACGGCTAAAAAGCGTGTTAAAAAACATGTTGATCGTGGACAAGCACATATTCAATCTACGTTTAACAATACAATAGTAACCTTGACAGATGCACAAGGTAATACATTATCATGGGCAAGTGCCGGCGGTTTAGGTTTTAGAGGCTCAAGAAAAAATACACCTTATGCAGCTCAAATGGCAGCAGAAACAGCAGCCAAAGCAGCTATGGTTCACGGTCTTAAGACGGTCGAAGTCATGGTTAAAGGACCTGGATCAGGTAGAGAAGCAGCTATTAGAGCACTTCAAGCAGCGGGTCTTGATGTAACTAGTATTAAGGATGTGACGCCAGTTCCTCATAATGGATGTCGTCCACCAAAACGTAGAAGAGTTTAATGGAGGTGTCAATAGATGGCTAGATATACAGGTGCTGTTTGTAGACTTTGCCGTAGAGAAGGCGATAAGCTTTTCCTAAAAGGCGAGAGATGTTATACAGCAAAATGTGCAATGGAACGTAGACCATACGCACCGGGACAGCATGGAAACAGAAGAGCGAAAGTCTCTGAATACGGTCTACAATTACGTACAAAGCAAAAAGCAAAAAGAATATATGGTGTTTTAGAAACACAATTTAGAAACTACTATGAAACGGCTGCACATCAAAAAGGCATCACAGGTGAAAACCTATTGGTACTTCTTGAAATGCGCCTTGATAATGTAGTTTATAGAGCAGGTCTTGGACGTTCAAGAACTGAGGCGAGACAAGTTGTTCGTCATAATCATATCCTTGTTAATGGTAAAAAAGTGAATATCCCTTCTTATCAAGTAAAAATTGGTGATGTAATTACGGTTAGAGAAAAATCACAAACAATTCAAGGTATGAAGAATATTATCGAAACTACAGCATCAAGATCCGTTACAGAATGGTTAGATGCAGATCTTGAAAACTTTACTGTTAAAGTACTAGCTAAACCGGAAAGAGATCAAATCTTGATCCCAGTAGAAGAAACTCTTATTGTCGAGTTATATTCTAAATAATGGTTTCTATCTGTATAAACCTTGGTTTATACAGATTATATGCTTAATGAATACAAGTAAAGTAACCAATTAAAGTTAGGAGGGTCTTGTTAGTGTTTGATTTCGAGAAACCAAGAATTGACATTTTATCAATTTCAGAAGACAACAAACATGGTTCGTTTGTTATTGAACCTCTTGAAAGAGGTTATGGTACGACTTTAGGGAATTCTCTAAGAAGAATCATGCTATCATCTTTACCGGGTGCTTCTGTAAGCAGTATTAAAATCGAAGGCGTGCTTCATGAATTTAGTACGATTCCTGGCGTCAAAGAGGATGTTACAGAAATTATTCTTAACATCAAAAGGTTAGCAATTCGTAATAACAGTGATAGTTCAGAGCCAAAAGTAGCGTACATAGAATTTGAAGGTGAAGGTGTCGTTACTGGTGCTGATATTCAAGCAGATCCTGACATAGAAATTGCAAATCCAGATCTACCAATAGCAACTCTTAGTGGTGGATCAGACAGCAAACTTTTTATTGAGCTCACAATCAATAAAGGTCGAGGCTATGTTACAGCTGACAAGAATAAATCTGACGATCAACCGATCGGTGTAATTCCAATTGATGCCATCTACACCCCTGTAGAACGTGTTAATATTAAGGTGGAAAATACCCGTGTCGGGAATGTAACAGATTATGATAAATTAACATTAGAAGTATTCACCGATGGCACCTTGTCACCAGATGAAGCAGTTAGTCTAGCGGCCAAAGTACTCAGTGAACACTTAAGCTTATTCATAGATTTATCAGAAAACGCGAGAAATGCTGAAGTTATGGTGGAAAAAGAAGACGATGAAAAAGAAAAAGTGCTTGAAATGAGCATTGATGAGCTAGAGTTGTCTGTACGATCCTATAACTGTTTAAAAAGAGCCGGGATTAATACTGTTGAAGAATTAACCAACAGAACCCCTGATGATATGATGAAAGTTAGAAATTTAGGACGCAAATCATTAGAAGAAGTACTTGCTAAGCTTCAAGAATTAGGTTTACAACTTAGACCTGGTGACGAATAGGCAATCTTCTTAAAATACACATTATCTGGAAAAGGAGGCTGTATCCATGCCTGGTTATAGAAAACTTGGGAGAGTATCATCCCAAAGAAAAGCATTACTAAGAAACCAAGTAACGAACCTTTTGTATCATGGTAAAATCAAAACCACTGATCCAAAAGCCAAAGAAGTTCGTAAGATTGCTGAGAAGTTGATTGCAATGGCAGTAAGAGAAAAAGACAATTATACTGAAGTAACGGTTACTCAAAAAGTGCCTAAAAAAACTGCTGATGGTAAAAGAGTCAAAGAGGTCGTTGATGGCAAGAAAGTAACACAATTTGAAGAAATTCAGAAGGTCATCAGAAAAGACAGTGCAACAAAGCTCCATGCAAGAAGAGAGATATTGAAAGTATTATACCCTGTAACAGAAGTGCCAAAAGAGGCAGCTGGTAAAAAGGCAAATACTAAAAAAGTAGACCTTGCAGAAGTTTTATTTAACGAGATAGCACCCAAATATTCAGATCGAAATGGTGGTTACACAAGAATCATTAAAATCGGTCCACGTAAAGGTGACGCTGCAGAAGAAGTAATTCTTGAATTAGTATAATAAACAGGGGTTAAGTGCGCTGCACTTAGCCCCCTTTTTGTACTTCTCTAGGAAAGACAATGCTATGTTAATGCGTTGAAGCATCGCATTAACTATCAAGGACCTTTCCTTTCGAACCGTTCAGAAATATGAGCAGAGCTCATAACGAAGCGAAGCATCTTTTCTTGATTAGAAAAGATGCATAAACACAGTCAGTAGTAATAGTTGAGAATCTAATACCTTGGGTTCTGACCTATTCTAAAGACAAAGAGAGAATAGGAGTGACATTAATATGGTAAAAGCGAATAATTTGATATTTGAATATGTTGCTCATAATGATCGAGGTGAAGTGGAAGGTGTTCACAGAGCCATCGATGATGTCTCCTTTGATGTAAAAAAAGGAGACTTTATTGCTATCTTGGGTCACAATGGATCAGGAAAATCTACGTTGGCAAAACACTTGAATGCACTCTTAAAACCAAAATCGGGATCATTGCTTATTAAAAACATGGACACTAAAGATGAGCATCATGTATGGGATATACGACAATCTGCTGGTATGGTGTTTCAAAATCCGGACAATCAGATTATAGCGACAATTGTTGAAGAAGACGTTGCCTTCGGTCCGGAAAATATCGGAATAGAAGCAGAAGAAATCAGAAGAAGGGTGGATATGGCCCTAGAAGTTGTCGAGATGACAGACTATGCAGGACACTCACCAAATAAATTATCAGGCGGTCAAAAACAACGTATTGCAATTGCCGGTGTACTGGCCATGAAGCCGGATTGTATTATTCTAGATGAACCCACAGCGATGTTGGATCCATCAGGGCGAGAAGAAGTCTTAAAAACCGTACAAAAGTTAAATAAAGAAGACAAAATAACAATTATACTGATTACCCATTTTATGGAGGAAGCTGTTATGGCAGATCATGTTTATGTTATGGCGGAAGGTAAGATTGCTTTAGATGGTATTCCTCGAGATGTTTTTACAAAAGTAGAGACCATGAAAGACTTGAAATTAAATGTGCCTGAAGTAACAGAACTTGCCTATGAACTGAAACAAGCAGGTATCCATATTCCGACGGATTTATTAACGATAGATGAAATGGTGGAAAGCATATGTCAATTACAATTGAAAACTTAAATTACACTTATGGCGCCGACACAGCATTTAAAATGCAAGCTTTAAAACAAATCAACTTAAGAATTAGTCCTGGTGAGTTCGTGGGATTGATTGGTCACACGGGATCCGGTAAGTCCACACTTATACAACAAATCAACGGCATATTGAAACCGGATTCTGGAAAAGTGAAAATAGGCGACATATCTATTTTTGAAAAAGGTGTGGATTTAAGGAGCATAAGGCAAAAGGTAGGTTTGGTGTTTCAATACCCGGAGCATCAGCTTTTTGAAATGACGGTTTTTAAAGACGTGGCATTTGGCCCAACCAATATGAAGCTTGGGGAAGATGATATTAATGAAAGGGTTAAGCATGCTTTGAGTATCGTTGGTATTGATGAATCCCTATATGAATCGTCACCCTTTGACCTTTCAGGTGGACAAAAACGGCGTGTAGCCATAGCAGGTGTTCTAGCCATGATGCCCGAAATACTTATTCTAGATGAGCCGACAGCAGGACTTGACCCTCAGGGTCGTTATGAGATATTAAATGAGATTCAGAACTTACACAAAAGCCTGGGTATTACGGTTATTTTGGTTTCTCATAGTATGGAAGACATAGCTCGTTATGTTAACCGAGTCGTTGTTATGGATAAAGGTGAAATCAAGATGGATGGTCTTGTTAAGGACGTTTTTAAAGAAACAGAGGCCCTTGAAGCTATGGGCCTTGCTGTACCCCAAATCAGCTATCTTATTCAAGCATTAAACAAACATGGTTTTAATCTATCTGAGGATATTGTAACACTTGAAGAAGCCAAGAAAGCACTGATTACCTTACTTAAAACAGATTCTGAATAAAGAGGAAAACAATATGATTAGGGATATAACCATCGGACAATTTTATCCGGCTAGGTCAAGGATTCACGAGTTGGACCCACGTACAAAAATCAATGGTACATTCTTTTTTATACTATCATTGTTTATAAATCAGTCTTTCATGACTTATGGTATAGCCTTTTTAGCACTTTGTGCGGTTATCATGGCAACGACCATACCGGTTCGCTTTATGTTAAAAGGTTTAAAATCCATTTTTATCATTATAATGCTTACCATTGTGCTGAATCTTTTTTTGACACCAGGCACAACAATTCTATTAACACTTGGTCGTTTTACAATCACCTTAGAAGGTTTGCAAACAGCTTTCTATATGGGTACAAGGCTCATTATGCTGATTATAGGTTCTTCGGTTTTAACACTGACCACTTCACCTATAACCTTAACGGACGGCATAGAGGCACTCTTAAAACCCTTAGAGCGCATCAAGGTACCCGCTCACGAGATTGCTATGATGATGACGATTGCTCTGCGCTTTATTCCAATTTTATTAGAGGAAACAGATAAAATCATGAAAGCACAGCTTGCGCGAGGTGCAGATTTTGAATCAGGTGGATTGATAAAAAAAGCAAGAAGTATGGTTCCTTTGTTGGTTCCTCTATTTATATCTTCATTTAGAAGAGCAGATGATCTTGCACTCGCTATGGAGGCTAGATGTTATAGAGGTGGCGAAGGCCGAACCCGTTTAAAACAACTCAGATATAAAAAAATTGATTTTTGGGCATACACTATCTTGATGCTTTATCTAATCGTTTTCATTGTCATGAGAGTGTTAGCATAAAAAAGGAGCACCAATATGTATTATTACAAATTAACAGTAGCTTATGACGGTACGAATTACTGTGGGTGGCAAGTACAAAAAAACAATGTAACTGTACAAGGTGTTATGATGAAGGCGGCCAAATCGCTGTTTGGTGAAGACGTCACCTTAACAGGGGCCAGTAGGACGGACTCAGGTGTTCATGCTAATGGACAAGTGGTTCTCATGGCAAGCAAGAAAGCGATGGAGACTTACAAAATACCTCTAGCATTGAACATGCATATGCCAAGAGATATTGTTGTTACCAGTGCAGAAGTAGTTGATGCAACCTTTCATCCTAGATATGTGCCCCATCAAAAAACATACGTGTACCATGTGTATAACGGCCCTCACCACTTACCAAGAGATCAACGTTACAGCATGCACTATAGATATCATTTAAAGCTTGAGCCGATGCTGGAAGCGGCTAAGTATTTCATCGGTACCCATGATTTCGAAAGTTATAGTTCTATTAAGAAAAGTGTCGATCAGACGACTAGAACAATATATGATTTGAAAATAACCCGGGAGGGTTTGATGTATCGTTTCGAAATAAAAGGCAACGGATTTTTGTACAATATGGTAAGAATTATGGTGGGGACATTGCTTGAAGTTGGTAATGGCAGGAGAAAACCGGATTCCATAAGAGAAGGCTTGGAAAAGAAGTCGAGAAAAGCAGCAGGGAAAACTGCACCGGCAAAAGGACTAACACTGGAATGTATAGATTACTCACAAGGAGATTAGGATGATGAAAAAGAATATACTGCGTATTGGCATCATGTTTTTTCTGATACTATTTATAACAGGGTGTGAAAAAAGAGCAAATACATCTGAAGAACAAGATGTTTTTATAGGAAAAATACTCACGATTACTAAAGATGAGATTAATGTCATCGAAACATCAGGAGGTGGCTACGAACAAAGAATACAAGAAGCAGAGGTCGAATTGCTAGATGGTCCATATGAAGGTGAGGTCATCACCGTCATTAATTCAATGGATCAGATGTATGCTTATGATTTGGAGTTGTTTGAAGGCTCAGAGATTTATACCTTTGTTGAATACGATGAAGACGGTAATATATTAGAAGGGTTTGTTTATAGCTATAGAAGAGACAAATATATTTATATACTGGTAGCTATATTTCTTGTTCTTATGGTCGCCGTTGGAGGCTATCAAGGTCTTAGAACACTTTTAACCCTTGGTTTGACCCTTACAGGTATTTATTATATGCTGATTGGGATTGCAGCTGGGGGTAATGCTATACTACTATCTGTGGTAATCTGTGCACTCATTGCTGTTGTAACCATGTTTTTAGTTACTGGATTTAATAGAAAATCAATTTCTGCCATTATCGGGACCATTGGAGGCGTATTGGTATCCGGTACGATCGCAATGATAGTTAGCGACTATGCGGTACTTACAGGTCTAGGAACAACAGAAGCACAAATGTTGGTTTATACTCAAAGCGACGTTAATTTAAACTTTACGAGTATTTTATTTGCCAGTATATTACTCGGAACACTGGGTGCGGTCATGGACGTATGTATGTCCATCGCTTCTGCCATAAATGAAATAACAGAAGCCAATCCTTTTATGAGTACAAAAGATCTTTTCAAATCAGGTATGAATATTGGTAGAGATGTTATGGGTACAATGGCAAACACACTTATACTAGCTTATGCCGGTCCATCTATCTTCTTGATTCTTCTTTTTTTCATGAACAACATCCCATATTTTGATATTATCAATATGGATGAAATTGCAACGGAAATTGTAAGAGCCTTATCCGGTACCATTGGGCTTGTTTTAAGTATTCCTTTAACCGCGTATGTAGCAGCTATTTTGGAAAAGAAAAACGAAAGTAATTATTAGTACGTATTTCACTTGACACACCAGGGTGAATGTACTATAATGTTGTAGCGTGAGTTTGTATTATAAACCCCTTAGCCCCGGGTTTTGACCTACAAAAAACGAAACTAAGAATTCAATAGGAGGTAGAACCCATGAACACATTCATGCCAAACGATCAAACAGTTGATAGAAAATGGTATGTTGTTGATGCGACAGGACTGACACTCGGACGTCTTGCATCTGAAGTTGCTAAAGTACTTAGCGGCAAAACAAAGCCGATTTACACACCACATGTAGATACGGGTGACCATGTAATCATAATAAATTGCGAAAAAGTAGTATTGACAGGTAAAAAACTTGACCAAAAATTATACAGAACATATAGTGGATACATTGGTGGTCTTAAGGAAACCAAGTACAGAGATATGATGAAGAATAAGCCTGAACTTGTAATGACGCATGCTGTAAAGGGTATGTTGCCAAAAAACAAGATTGGTACGGCTATGCTTACCAAATTGCGTGTCTATAGAGGCGCTGAACATAACCACGAAGCTCAAAAACCAGAAGTATTAGAATTTAAATTCTAATAGTCTCGAGAGGAGGAATAGACGTGGCACAAGTAAAATATTACGGAACAGGTCGAAGAAAAAGCAGCGTTGCAAGAGTCTATCTTGTACCTGGAAATGGAAAAATTACAATTAATAAAAGAGATATAGATGATTACTTTGGTTATGAAACCTTAAAAGTAATTACAAAACAACCACTTGTATTAACAGAGACATTAAGTAAATTTGATGTAATCGTTAACGCACATGGTGGAGGATTCACAGGTCAAGCCGGTGCAATCAGACATGGTATCTCAAGAGCATTGCTTGAAGCGGACATTGAGTACAGACCCGCACTCAAAAAAGCAGGATTCTTAACAAGAGACCCTCGTATGAAAGAGCGTAAAAAATACGGTCTTAAAGCAGCCAGAAGAGCACCTCAATTCTCAAAAAGATAAGCAGTTACTTGCGAATCAGAACACATATCAGAGCCCCGGAATGCTTGCATTCAAGGGGCTTTTGTTATTACTATGGGAATTTTCATAATAGAGCATATGACATTGAACCATTGTCATTTGCGTTAATGAAAAATTCCCTCCGTCAGAAACTTCCCTTTAGGAAGACGAGGCGTTACCTCTTTTCTCGATTCATTAGAATGCAAGAAATGGCCGAGGCGTAACGAAGTGAAGTAGAGGCTTTTATGGGGGTCCCATGAAAACCCTTACGCAATGTGTATGATTACGATCTCCGATTGGTGCATCCATGCACCAAAAGTCGACGGTCAGCATCCATGCTGACTTGCTCCACCATACACACTGCTCCAGGAACTTCATGGTCGGTACTTATAGTGGTGATGTTTAGTGGAGAACTGGGGGTCCTATGAAAATCCTTCCACAGTGTGTATGATTAAGCTGTAGATTTATAATCCTATTCATATTATAATGTTTTATAGAAACGAAATAATTTGATTAAAGAAAAGAGGATAATTATGGGTAGAATATGGGGCGTTGTTGCAAGTTTGATTATTGTAATGACGATGTTGTCAGGGTGCATGGATGTTCGTTTAGACTTTTTCTTAAATAAAGATGGTTCGGGAGGCATTCATTCATTTGTTGCTTCCAATCAAAGCTTAGTGGGTGATGGTGAAACGGTTGATATGGATACGGACTTACTTGAAGAAATAGGTATCGATGAAGATCACGCGCAGATAGAGCGTAAACCCTTAGAATTTTATAAAGATGAAATGTTATTTAGAGGAGAAGAAAATAGGGTTCTGTTTAATCATCCACTTATTGCGTTCAACGATATTTCGCAAGAAGAGGAGCTACAGTGGTCCTATCAAGGTGATGGTGTATATCGTTTTGAGATTCCTTTAAGTGAACTAAGTAGTGAAGTTGATGGTCAGAAAATAGGAGATATGGGTGTTATCTTCAAAGCTATGGGTGGCCAGATTATATATTCATTTGAGACAGATTATGAAGTCGTAGGTCATAATGCTGATTATATCAAGGAGAAAGCTATTTATGTCTGGGATCTAACGGATGATATATTTTTACAATCATCAGGACGTGAATATGGATTTATGGAAATCCGTATCGATGTGGCACCAAGTAATAACCTATTAAGACGTGCCCTTGAAGAAGAGAATGATTTAGACAGAGCCCATAAGGATTTTCACGGAGAGATACTAAAAGCATTAGGTTACTTAAAAGGAACAGATAAAGGCTTAGAACTTAATCGGGAACTTACACGAGCAGAAGGTGCCATCATGTACTCAAGGCTACTTGATTTAGAAGATGAGGTAATTGCTTTTGCCAGTGAGCGTTCGGACTATGTTTCAGGCTTTACCGATGTTCCGAGTTGGGCAAGAGATACCATCAATTATCTTCATTATAAGGGACTGGTTAGGGGTCTTTCAGATGAATTATATGGATCCAATGCCAAAATGACAGAGGCCCAATATACCACACTTGTTTTAAGAGCTTTAGGGTACAAGGATCAAGAAGGCGATTTCCTTTGGAATGCTTCCACAGATAAGGCCATAGAGATTGGATTATACGATGATGATCTACGAGAGTATGTATACATACATGACAGTAAGGAGGATATGGAATTTACACGACGCAAAATGAGTTACATATCCTACAAT
This sequence comes from Petrocella sp. FN5, assembly GCF_029210395.1. Classification (GTDB taxonomy): domain Bacteria; phylum Bacillota; class Clostridia; order Lachnospirales; family Vallitaleaceae; genus Petrocella. The sequence continues at coordinate 51,328 of NZ_JARGDP010000002.1, forward strand.
GCTCTTTTCTTTAAAAATATTAAAACGGGTGAAATATTGTATAAAGGTAATTAGGGGTCTCATGAAAACCCTTCCACAGTCTGTATGACTAACGGCCTCCAGTTGGTACGTCCTGTACCAAAAGTCGGCGGTCAGCTTCCTGCTGACTTGCTTAAGTCATACAAACTGCTCCAGGAACTTCATGATCGGTACTGGTGTGGTGATGGTGAATGAATAAATGGTAGTCTCATGAAAACCCTTCCACAGTCTGTATGACTAAGGGCTGACCTTTGGTGTGTATTAGATTGACCTTATGAAGTCAAAATGATATCATTATTGTGTGATAAATCAATATAAAGATAACATTGTAACGTATACCAAGGTGAAGGGAAAGTGAATCATGAAAATACGTAAAGTAATTATTCCAGCTGCCGGGCTTGGAACAAGATTCCTACCGGCTACAAAAGCACAACCAAAAGAAATGCTCCCCATAGTAGACAAACCGACCATACAATATATTATTGAAGAGGCTGTGGCTGCAGGTATTGAAGATATTATTATTATTACAGGTAGAAATAAACAATCTATTGAAGATCATTTTGATAAAAACATTGAACTTGAATTAAGTTTACAAGAAAAAGGTGAAATGGAACTGCTTAAGATTGTTGAAAAATCTACCAATCTAGCTAACATTCATTTTGTTCGCCAAAAGGAACCAAAGGGCCTTGGCCATGCCGTTTTGGTTGCCAAGAATTTTATTGGCAATGAACCTTTTGCGGTTATGCTTGGCGATGATGTGGTTGTATCCAAAGAGCCATGTATTAAGCAATTGATGGATGCGTATGATATTTACGGAAAAAGTATACTCGGGGTACAAACAGTAGCGCCCAGTGAAGTTTCGAAATATGGCATAGCCGATGTTACCATGGTGGAGGGTCAGATTGCTAAAGTTAAAGGCCTTATAGAAAAACCGAGCATAGATGTAGCACCAAGTAATCTAGCGATTTTGGGACGTTATGTTATTACACCAAGAATATTCCATTATCTAGAAACCCAAACCCCTGGCTCAGGTGGAGAAATACAATTAACAGATGCTTTAATGAAATTATCCAAGGAAGAAGATATGTATACCTATGATTTTAAAGGTAAACGATATGATGTGGGAAACAAGCTTGGTTTTATCTCAGCAACTTTAGAATTTGCTTTAAGAAGGGATGATTTGAAGGTGGAAGTTTCTTCTTATTTAAGTAATCTAATGGAGGATTTGGAAAAAAACCTTGAGTACGATTAAATATTAAAGAAGTATCAGGAAAGCAGATGGTAAAGTATCTGCTTTTTTTTCTCAGGTTCTATTTTAGTACATGGGAAAACTTGAGAAATAAAGAATAAAAAGGTATACTATAGGCAACGGAAATTATAGCTTAAACGAAAAAATAAAATAACGGTTAAAGTGTCATAACTAAGCTTCTCGAAATTACAGATAACTATATAGTTTTGTCACATTAACTAACAATTGGAGGAAAAATAATGTCAAAAGAGAAAATATTATCCTGTAAGAAGATACTTACAGTAGATGGTAAAGCATATAACTACTATGATTTGAAAACATTTGAAACATTGGGGTATGGGGACGTAGCGCGTCTACCTTATTCTATGAAAGTGTTACTAGAGGGCGCAATAAGACAGTTTGATGAAAAAACCATCACCTTAGATCATATAAAACAAATAGCATCATGGACATCAGATCGTGAAAAAGTTAAAGAAATACCTTTTATACCGGCAAGAATTATTTTGCAAGATTTCACCGGTGTGCCGGCGGTTGTTGACTTAGCGGCCATGCGTTCTACCGTTAGTAGAGCAGGTTTTGATCCTAAGAAAATTAATCCGTTGATACCGGTGGATCTGGTCATTGATCACTCCTTGATGGTAGATGCCTATGGAACCAAAGAGGCCCTTGAGATTAACAATAATAAGGAATTTATTCGTAATGACGAACGTTATAGATTCCTTAGATGGGCACAAACAGCATTTGACAACTTTAGAGCGGTACCCCCAGCAACAGGCATTATCCACCAAGTTAATCTGGAATATTTAGCAACAGTGGCAGCAACCAAAGAAATTGATAATGAGACATGGGTTTTCCCGGATTCTCTTGTTGGAACAGATTCCCACACGACTATGATTAATGGTCTTGGTGTTGTAGGATGGGGCGTTGGTGGTATTGAAGCAGAAGCAGGAATGCTTGGACAACCTTTGTACTTTGTTATACCGGAAGTCGTTGGTTTCAAACTATCAGGAACACTGCAAGAAGGCGCAACGGCTACAGACTTAGCACTTACAGTAACTCAACGTTTACGTGAAGAGAAAGTAGTGGGTAAATTTGTTGAGTTCTTCGGACCGGGACTGGATACCATGAGTCTAGCAGATCGTGCTACCGTAGCTAATATGTCACCAGAATATGGTGCGACAATGGGGTTCTTCCCTGTTGATCAAGAGACCCTTGATTATTTACGAGCGACGGGAAGAAACGAGTCAGAGATCAACTTGGTTGAAGCCTACTACAAGGCCCAAGGTTTATTTAGAGATAAAAACAGTTTAGAACCTCAATACAGCAAGGTTGTTGAGTTAGATATGTCAACAATTGTACCTAGTTTAGCAGGACCTAAAAGACCTCAGGACCGTGTCGAATTAACACGTATGAAGGAAGATTTTAATGAAGTGATTAGAAAACCTTTTGCAGAAGGTGGCTTTAATTTATCAGAAGATGAAATTGCTAAGGCTGTAGATGTTGAAGTGGATGGAGAAAAAGATACCATTAAAACAGGATCTGTTGTTATTGCAGCCATTACAAGTTGCACCAATACGTCTAACCCAAGTGTTATGTTAGGCGCCGGTCTCGTGGCCAAAAAAGCTGTTGAGCTGGGACTAAAAAAACCGGTTTTTGTTAAGAGCAGTTTAACACCCGGATCCCTTGTCGTAACAGAATACCTAAAAGAAGCAGGCTTGTTACCATATCTTGAAACACTTGGTTTTAATGTAGCAGGATATGGCTGTGCAACCTGTATCGGTAATAGTGGACCCCTTAAAAAACCGATTAGTGACGCGATCTTAGACCATGATATAACAGTAGCGTCTGTATTAAGTGGTAACCGTAATTTTGAAGGTCGCATCCATGCTCAAGTAAAAACCAATTACCTAGCATCTCCAATGCTGGTTGTAGCTTATGCCCTTGCCGGTAATGTGAATATTGATATGATGACAGAACCTATAGGTTTTGGTCATGAAGGACAACCCGTTTATTTGAAGGATATATGGCCAACTTCTCTAGAAATCAAAGAAGCAGTAGCAATGGCGGTTAAGCCGGAGATGTTTAGACAAAAGTATGCCGACGTTTTTTCAGGCAATGTAAGGTTTAACAACATTCCTGTACCGGAAGGCGACCTTTATGAATGGGACAAAGACTCAACGTATATTCAAGAACCGCCGTTTTTCATGAACTTGAAAAAAGAGATCTTTGATATAGAAGATATTAAAAGTGCAAAAGTACTAGCCCTTCTGGGTGATTCGGTTACAACGGATCATATATCACCAGCCGGAAATATCGGTAAAAACAGCCCTGCAGGTGAATATTTAAAAGCCTGTGGTGTAGAACCTCTTGATTTTAATAGTTTTGGTTCCAGACGTGGTAATCATGAGGTAATGATGCGTGGTACCTTTGGAAACATCCGAATACGCAATCAAATTGCGCCAGGCACAGAAGGTAGCTATACAACCTATTTTCCAACAGGCGAAGTGATGTCAATCTATGATGCATCTATGAAGTATCAAGAAGAAGGTAGGCATCTAATTGTTATAGCCGGTAAAGAATACGGTACAGGTAGTTCGAGAGATTGGGCAGCAAAAGGTACTGCTTTGTTAGGTATTCAAGCTGTTATAGCAGAAAGCTATGAGCGGATTCATCGATCTAATTTGGTTGGTATGGGCATACTACCTTTACAATTTCTAGAGGGTCAAAATGCACAAACGCTTAACTTAAAAGGTACAGAAGTTTATGAGATTAAAGGCCTTAGTAATGATATCCAACCAGGCGCTTTAATAGATGTGACGGCCACCTCAGAAGATGGAAAAACCATCTCGTTTAAGGCCAAGGTCAGAATGGATTCAGTAGTGGATCAAGAATACTATCGAAACGGTGGTATCCTTCATACAGTCTTAAGGAGAATGATTCATTAAAGAGTTTTGTTCACACTTTAACCATTAACTTAACTAAAGTTAGTATTTAGATTATAGAAAGCTAGAGCCTATAGGCTCTAGCTTTCTATTTTTTTGTCCTCTAGGAGCGTGTCCAGCAAAGCTAGCCGCTTGCAAATCATACTCTTGCATTTGCGTCAAGGTCCTTTCCTTTCGAACCGTTCAGAAATATGAGCAGAGCGCTTCTATTAACCTATCTATAATGTGGTTTTGTTAATATTGACTAAAAATTCAAGCGAAAAATATAAAAAGTTTGACAAATAAAATTTAATAGGTGTATAATAACAGTAGGAATATTTAATGAGACTAAACAGACCACAAAGCAATAAAAGAGGTAATGGGGCCTTTTATATAAGACAAGTTCTTCTATAAAAGGTTTTTTTGTTACAGACTGTTCTCTATAACCTAGAGTAGGAGGAAACTATGTGTGATGGTATTGTATTAGCCGGAGGGTTTTCCAGCAGAACGCAAATGAATAAAATGGAGTTGCCTATAAAAGGAGAACCGATTTTACGCATAGTTGTCATGACATTACAACAATGTTGTGACAACATTGTTGTTGTAGGTGGTCATTATTATAATGAAGTTGCGAAAATGCTAAAAGATATGGAACGAGTAAAAGTTGTAAATAACCCTAATTATAATGAGGGTATGTTCAGTTCTGTTTTAACAGGCGTGGCTTATATGACTCGAGATTTTATTTTGATTCCCGGTGACTATCCACTCATTCGAGAATCGACCTATAAAAGTATTATTGAGACTAAAGGCGAGATGGTTGTACCGACTTATAAAGGACGGAAAGGTCATCCGATACTCATTAGGCAACATTTGATTCACCCCTTGCTCATGGAATCACCATTATCCAATTTAAAGAAATTCAGAGACCGATATCAAGTGACCTACTTACCTGTTGAGGACGAAGGTATACTTATGGATATAGACACAATCGAAGATTATGAAAATATGAAAGCACAAATAGAAGGGGGTTATTGATTTGAAGATTAAAGCTTACACAATGCCTAATGATTTGGAGGAGGCTTATCAATTACTACAAGAAGAGGATGCTGGGATTATTGCAGGAGGCGCATGGCTTAAGTTGTTACCGAAAACTTTAGCGCCTGCCATTGATTTGTCAGGACTCAAGCTGGACACCATTAATGAAACAGAAGAAAACTATACCATTGGAAGCATGGTGACATTAAGACAGATTGAGACACATGGTAGCCTTCAAACTTATATGAGCGGTGTACTACAGGAAGCCATCTCTCACATCATGGGTGTGCCCATACGCAATATCGCTACTATTGGAGGTACGGTTGCCGGCAGATATGGTTTTTCGGATTTATTAACACCCTTACTTGCTCTTAAGGCCAACCTGGTTTTTTATAAAAAAGGTCAGATGACTTTGGAATCTTTTTTAAAAGAACCACCAAAGGAAAAAGATATATTGCTTGAAGTTATAATAAAAAAAGAATATGGCAAGGCAAATTACACGACCGTTAAGAAAACCGCAAATGATTTTCCTATATTGAATGTAAGTGTTATGAAGATTGGTAGTCACTTTAGAGTGGCGGTAGGCGCTAGGCCTTCTGTAGCTACTTTGGCAACAAAGACCATGACTTACTTAAATGAAAGTAAAACATTAACAGAAGAAGTCATTGAAGAAGCGGCTAGGATTGCGGTTGAAGAAATAAAGTTCGGGAGTAATGCCAGAGGTTCTAAAGCTTATAGAGCCCAGTTATGTAAGGTTCTGGTAGAAAGAGGTATTAAGGAGGTGGCTTATGAAAATACAAATTAAAGTGAATGGAAAAATTAAGACTTTTGAGGTGGAACCGGATGAGTATCTGGTGGATACACTAAGAAAGCATCATTATTATAGTGTGAAAAAGGGGTGTGATACATCCTCATGTGGCGTGTGTACAGTCCTTCTTGATGGTAAACCTATTGCCTCATGTAGCTATTTATCTGTAAAAGCAAACGGACATGCTGTGACCACCGTTGAAGCCATTGAAGAAGAGGCAACATATTTGGCGGAGCTTTTTGGAAAAGAAGGCGCTGATCAGTGCGGTTTTTGTAACCCGGGATTGGCGCTAACAGTCTATGCGATGAAAAAAGAGTTAGCAAACCCTACAGATGAAGACATACGCGATTATTTAGTCGGTAATTTATGCCGTTGCTCAGGTTACGTATCTCAACACCGGGCTATTAAAGCTTATATGGAGGTGAGGAAATTATGAAATGTGTAAACCATAATACAGGTTCAATAGACGGAAAAGGACTCATGCTGGGGCGGTCTGCTTACACCAATGATTTGGCAGACCCTAATGCTTTAACGGTTAAGGTTTTAAGAAGTCCTCATCCCCATGCAAAAATACGAAATATTGATATTAGGAAAGCCTTGTTACTTGAAGGCGTAGAATGCGTTTTAACTTATAAGGACTTCAAAAGAATACCGGTTACACGTGCCGGACAAGGGTATCCTGAGCCTTCACCTCACGATAAGTTTGTACTTGATTCTGTAGTTAGGTATGTGGGTGATGATGTAGCTATTGTAGCTGCAGAAACAGAAGCCATAGCCAGTAGAGCGCTTGAGTTGATTCACGTTGACTACGAGATTCTTGAACCTATTTTGGACTTTGAAAAAGCTTATGAAAATGAAAGTATCATACATCCTGAACCGGAAATTCATGAAATGTTTCCTATTGGCTTTGAGCCACAAAAAAATGTAGCTGCATCCTACCACATGGAAATTGGCTCAGTTGATGAGATTTTGAAGCATTGTGATGTTACCGTATCAACATCTCATTATACCCAAGCCCAAGCCCATGTCATGATGGAACCCCATACAGCTAATGCCAGGTTGGACTTTCAAGATCGTCTGGTCATATACTCATCCACCCAAACACCCTTTCATGCCAGAAGAATTGTTTCACAAGCCCTTGAAATTCCCATGAGTAGAATAAGGGTTATCAAACCTAGAATCGGAGGCGGTTTTGGCGGCAAGCAATGTTTGCATGGTGAATTCTTTGTTGCAGCTGTGACCTTGAAAACCAAAAAGCCTTGCAAACTTGTGTATACCAGGAAAGAAGTTTTTGAATCCAGTTATTCAAGACATCCTATGCGTATTGATGTCACCTTGGGGTCAACAAAAGATGGAAAACTAAAAGCCCTTGATGTAAAGGTTCTTTCTGATACAGGTGCTTATGGTGAGCATGCACTCACTGTATTTATGGTAGCAGGCGCAAAGACATTGCCACTGTATAATAAAGTTGAAGCGGTTCGTTTTGGTGGTAGAGTTGTCTATACCAATCACACACCGGGAGGTGCTTTTAGAGGCTATGGTGCTATACAAGGTAACTTTGCGGTGGAATCTGCTGTAGACCAATTATGTGAAAAACTAGGTATGGATCCAATCAAGTTCAGACAAAATAATATGATTGCTGAGGGCGAAACCTCTCCGGTCTTTGCAAAAATGGGCGAAGGTACTGAGGGTACAGCTATGAATATGGATAGCTGTAAATTAGATTACTGTGTCAATCGAGGCATGGAACTCATTGGTTGGAAAGATAAATACCCAAGAAAAACAATTTCTAAGACAAAAGTAAGAAGTGTAGGTATGTGTCTTGCTATGCAAGGATCTGGTATACCTTATATTGATATGGGCTCGGCTATCATTAAGCTTAATGATACTGGTTTTTATAACTTAATGGTAGGTGCTACAGATATTGGACAAGGAAGTGATACCATCTTGGCACAGATTGCAGCGGAGAGCTTAAAAACAACCATTGATAAAATCATCGTCTATTCCTCGGATTCAGATTTAACACCTTTTGATACTGGTGCCTATGCTTCAAGTACAACCTACGTATCCGGAAATGCAGTAAAAAAAGCTGCGGATCAGATGCTTGAAATGATTGTTGAAGAAGGTGCAAAGGCTCTAAAGGTTAGACCGGAAGACATACACTTTGATGGTGACGTATTAACAGTTAAAGAAACCGATACATCTATGACTTTGGAATCATTATCCAATCGACTCTTTTATAATGAAGATCAAAAACAATTGGTAGCTACGCATTCATATGTAGGTACAAAGTCACCACCACCTTTTATGGCGGGCTTTGCTGAAGTCGAAGTGGACCTTGAAACAGGCGCGTTTAAAGTGTTGGATTATGTCGCTGTGGTGGATTGTGGTACTACCATCAATCCAAGCTTAGCGAAAGTCCAAGTAGAAGGAGGCATCCTTCAAGGCTTAGGTATGGCAATGTTTGAAGAGGTTATTTACAATAAAAACGGTAGCCTCATTACCAATAATCTAATGAACTACCGAATACCAACCCGTAAAGAAGTCACGAACATACGCGTTGAATTTGCTGACAGTTATGAAGCATCCGGTCCTTATGGTGCCAAATCTGTTGGAGAGATTGGTATTGACACACCACCGGCTGTTATTGCCAATGCTATATATAATGCGATTGGTGTTAGAATAAATAGCCTACCTATTACATCCGAAAAGGTATGGGCAGCGATTCATAGTAAGGAAATATAATGAAAAGCATGAAGGAAGGACTATAAGAATCATGGACATATATGAGGAAATCATAAAAATGAAGAAGGCCAATGAACCTTGTATGACGGTGACAGTTGTTGAAAAAATAGGAGACGGTCCGGTAGAGCTAGGTAAAAAAATGTTGGTAGGTGGTAGTGGTAAGCTCATAGGCACTGTCGGTGGTGGCGCCCTAGAACACCTTGCCATAGAAACTTGTAAAGACTTAATAAAAATTCGGAAAAGTCAAATGGAAAAATACCTTTTAAAAGAGGGTGAGATAGTCGATAAGGCAACTACATTGCCTATGACCTGTGGCGGTATTGTTACACTTTTTTACGAGTATATTGGACATGGAGCTCATATCTACCTTTTTGGTGGTGGACATGTCAGTCAAGCGCTCTGCAATGTTCTAAAGACCATGAACTTTTATGTGACCGTTATTGATGATCGTAAAGAAGTCGTCGATCAATTTATCGGTGGTGACAAGGTATATCATCATGACTTTGTGGACTTTATTGAAACGCAAGGTATAACAAAAGGCGCCTACGTGGTGGTGTGCACACCTTCCCATAAGTATGATTATGAGGTCATGCATAAAATCATTGAAAAACAATTGGAATTAAAGTACGTAGGCATGCTTTGTTCTAAGAACAAATTGAAGGATTATTTGATAAAGACCCATGAAAAATTCGGTCAAAACCTTGACCTAACTAACCACTATGCACCTATTGGTATTGATACCGGTGGCGGTTCGCCGGCAGAGATTGCGATATCTATAAGTGCAGAAATATTGGCCGTATATTATGATAAAACGGGCAATAAACACATGCGAGATGCCTATTTCGATTTAGAAAAATAGGTGTAGAAGGAGAAAAATATGTATGATTTGGCAATATTAAACGGACAACTTTATATAGAGGGTAGTCTAAAAAAGCAACATCTCTATATCAATGGGGATCATATTGTTGCCATAAGCGATGAGGTGCATCAAGCTAGAGAGAATTACGATGCGACGGATAGATGGGTCATGCCGGGTTTAATTGACCCTCATGTTCATTTTGAGTTAGATTGTGGCAAATATACATCTTCAGATGATTTTTACACTGGATCTATAGCGGCGGCATATGGTGGAATAACCACAGTAATAGATTTCCTTGATCCTATATCCAGCGAAAAAGAGTTGGAAAAGGCCTTCAATAATCGGAATCAACTGGCTAGTAAGTCCATGATTGACTATAAGTTTCATGTTACTGTAAAAGATCCGGTGAATGAAGTAGCATCTATAGTTGCGACCATGAAAAGTTTAAATCTAAACAGTATCAAATTGTTTACAACCTATTCAGACTCCGGAAGACGCACATATGACGGAGAAATCATTGAGCTTTTAAAGCTTTCACAGGAAGAAGGTTTTATCGTTTTAGCCCATATAGAAAAAGATGAAAGTATTACCATGGAGCCCAGTTATACAGCAGCTGATTTACCCATTAGTAGACCTGAGATGGCTGAAACAGAAGAAGCTTTAAAGCTGGCTGCTATAGCAAAAGAAACGGATGGCCGATTATATATGGTTCATGTTAGCAGTGGTAATACCTTAGAAGCCTTGGTAAGTAGTTTTTCAGAGATTCTTGGAAAAAACCTTTATCTGGAAAGCTGTCCTCACTACTTTGAATTTAATGAAGAACGTTTTGAAGGTAGCCAAGGGCATCTTTATACCATGGCACCACCACTTAGAAGTGAAGCTTCCAGAGAAAAACTCGTTAATGGCTTTGATTATTTGCATACAATTGGAACAGACCACTGTTCATTTACAGCCCAACAAAAAAAACAAAAACATCTTTTGGGGATGCCTTTGGGTATAGGTGGTGTTGAACATAGTTTTAGTTTGATGGCGACCAGATACGGCATAAAAGCGATTGATAAAATGAGTACCATGCCAGCTAAAATATTCGGACTCTATCCTAAAAAAGGAAGTCTTAACGTGGGAACAGATGCGGATTTAGCCATTTATAACCCTCATATGACCCATAAAATTGAAACAGATCATTCAAAAGCCGGCTATACAGTATATAAGGACATAGAAGTTAATGGTCAGATTGAAAGTACTTTATGTAAGGGACAGTTTATTATTAAAAACAATTCCCTCGTCATAGGAAGTGTAGGACACTTCATAAGTTAAAGTGGCAAAAGGCTATAGTTGAACTTACCATATAATATATAGTTGCAAATGTATCAAGGATTAAAGGAGGGTGACCATGATTGCACTAACCCATGTCAATTATTATGATTTTAAGACATATGCGAAGGACCAATATATCATTTTTGATGATAAAATAATTGAGGTAGGACCTATGGCGAACTTTGTGAACCAGGATTATGAAGTCATAGAGGGTATGGACCAACTGGTTATGCCGAGTTTGATTAATGGTCATCATCATATTTATTCAACCTTTGCAAGGGGCTTGTTATTACCTTTTGACCCTAAGAATTTCCAAGAAATATTGGACCAGTTGTGGTGGAAGCTAGATGGTAGCCAAGACCTGAACAATGTTTATTACTCCGGCATTGTAAGCGGTATTGAGGGTGTTAAAAATGGCATCACCACCATCATCGACCATCATGCCAGTGGCTTAGATATTAAAGGTTCATTGGAAACCTTAAAAAAAGCCATATGTGATGAAATTGGGCTTCGAGGGATATTCTGTTTTGAAAGCAGTGATCGTTTTGATATTGAAGCCTGCATTGAAGAAAATCTAAGCTTTGCCAAGAAATATAAGACCACTAAAACAGTAGGCCTATTCGGTCTTCATGCAGCAATGTCCTTATCAGAGGAGAGCCTTGCAAAGATTTCAAAAGTCATAGAAGACATACCAATTCATATTCATGTGGCTGAAAGTCATATGGACGAAGACTTAAGTATGGAGAGATATGGGGAAAGAATCATACACAGATTGGATCGACACCAACTCTTAAGAGAAAACAGTCTTTTGGTCCACTGCCTATATATTGATGAGGATGAGGCGCATCTTATTGGTCGAAGAAAATGTACAGTAGCCCTTAATGTCACTTCAAATATGAACAATGGGGTAGGTTTACCAGACCACGAGCTGTTTGAAAAAGAAGGTATACCGGTTATTATCGGTAATGATGGCATTGGAAGCGGCATAACGCCGGAATGGCTTAACTTGAATTTTGCCATGCATCATCGGGACCTCACACCGGTTCGATTCGGTCTAGATCAAGTGCTTAAAATGGTCAATCAAACATATGTTTATGCATCCAGTATCCTAGGTTGTAAACTTGGGCGGATTCAAGCAGGTTATGAAGCCGATTTGTTGATGATACCTTATATACCACCAACACCTATGAATAAGGACAATGCCTTTGGACATGTATGTTTCGGTCTGGCAAATAGCTTTAAACCAAGTTATGTTTGGTGTGGAGGAAAGAAGGTCTTGGATTATTATGAAGTTGAGGATAATCTTATGAACACCTATAGAGAAGCATCAAAGTCAGCTGAAAAGTTATGGGATAGAGTTCAAAAGACATCCAATTACGAGGGGGGAATAGTATGAAATTAGATATAACCTTTGATGGTTTAACACTAAAAAATCCATTAATGCCGGCATCAGGTCCATTGGTAGGAGACCTTGAAAAGTTGAACTTCATACGTGATGAAGGGGTGGGTGCTGTTGTTACAAAAACCATTTCATCAACTGCAGCCATCGTACCAAGGCCTTGTATATATGGTGACAAATATTTTGTTATGAATTCTGAGCTTTGGTCTGAACATAGCAAAGAAGTTTGGCTTGAAGATATTTTACCTAGCTATCGTAAAGAAGGTGTACCATTAATTATCTCTGTAGGGTATACCAAAGAAGATATGGCACTCTTGATACCCTTGCTGGACCCTTATGCAGATGCATTTGAGATCTCAACCCATTATGTTGGCAAGGACTTATCGGTTATTAGGGAAACAGTACGCACCATAAGAGCCCATACGAAAAAGCCTATCTACATGAAAGTCAGTCCACACATGGATGATCCGGTTGCCTTTGCCAAAGCCGTTAGAGAGGCAGGCGCCAGTGGCATCGCGGCTATCAATTCCCTTGGTCCAACAATGAAAATAGATATTAGCACAAGAGAAATAACATATGGTGGTGAAAGTGGGTTTGTATGGACGTCCGGTCCGGCCATTAAGAATCTAGCTTTGGCGACAGTCTATAGAATCAAGCAAGCCATGCCGGATTTTACTGTTATCGGTGTAGGCGGTGTTTCTAGTGCCGATGATGTCATAGAATTTTTATTAGCAGGTGCCAGTGGTGTACAGATGCTATCAGCAGCCCTGTTAAAAGGCAAGGATTTATATAGTAAGATTATCAAAGACTTACCAAAAGCACTTGAAAAATATGGTTTTGCATCCATTGAAGAAGTCACTAAGGCAGGACTTGGTAAAACACTAAACTATGAACCGATTGTACCGGAGGTAGATACGCAACTTTGTACCCAGTGTATGCTGTGTGTGAAGATTTGCCCGTATTTTGCGATTCGTTTTGAAAATCAGATTATGTTTGATCAGGAAAAATGCTTTGGTTGTCATTTGTGTGTCAGCAAATGCCCGGTTAAAGCCATATATGTAGATAACTATTAGTAAGATGTCACTGGGAGGTGGTATGGTGTTAGACATTAGCAAATCCATTAACAAGGTTGATAATTTTGAAAAAATAACAGGTACAGCAAAGTACATCGATGATATAAAGCCGGAAGGATGCCTTTATGCCAGAACACTAAGAGCAACCATTCCATGCGGTCGTATTGTTTCTAGACATTATCCTGATATGCCGGAAGGCTATGCCATTGTTGACCATCAAGATATAACCGGGCAAAACTTTGTAAAAATTATCTTTGAGGATATGCCTGTTTTTGTTGAAGAGACCGTCAATTATTATGGTGAACCCATTTTATTGGTGGTTGGTGAGGACAAAGCCACGATTGTAAGCTTGATGAATCAGATTAGCATCCAATATGAAACATACGAACCGGTTTATGATTATGTAGACAGTAAGATTCATAAGTCTTATATCAAAGGCCAAGGTGAAGCTGTTTTTGATAAAGCCTATAAGGTGATTGAACACACCTATGAGACGGGCTATCAAGAGCATGTTTACATTGAGCCTCAAGGTGTCATAGCTTTATATGAACCGGATAAGGTTTCCTTACTTGGCTCCATTCAGTGTCCATATTACGTTAAAAATGCTTTGATGAATGTGTTAGGATGCAATGAGGAGGAAGTTAGGGTTGAGCAAGCGACAACAGGTGGTGCTTTTGGTGGGAAAGAAGAGTTCCCGTCTTTGATAGCCTGTCAAGCTGTTGTAGCCTCGAAAAAAATGAAAAGGCCTATTAAGTTAATCTACGGCAGAGAAGAGGATATGGCCTATACAACAAAGCGTCACCCTGCAAAGATTAAGATAGAAGCAGCCATTTCAAAAGACCATGAGATTATAGGCCTTCGAACCCATGTTGGCTTAGATGGTGGTGCTTATATTGGCCTTTCAGGTGTTGTACTTTTAAGAGCCATGATTGCCGCTACCGGAGCTTATACCATTAATCATCTTCATATTACCGGCGATGTGTATATAACCAATACTGTACCAACCGGTGCGTTTAGAGGTTTTGGCGCACCACAAATGATTTTTGCCGTTGAAATGATGATGCATCATATTGCAAAAGAGTTAAATGAAGACCCTTCCACCTTAAGAATGAAATATTTGGCAAAAACAGGCGATGTAACATCGACCAGTGGTCATTTTATTGAACCTATTATTATGGAAAAGATGATTCAAAGGGCAATGGAGATATCTGACTTTGAACACAAGATAAAAAAACACAAGCATGAGCGTATTAACAAAGACAGTCATAAAGGTGTCTATAAAGGCATTGGCATGAGTTGGTTTTTACATGGTTGTGGTTTTACTGGAAGTGGTGAACAAGTCCATATAAAAGCCGTCGTCCGTCTTAAAAAGGATGAGCTAAATAGAGTCCACATACTGGTTGCAGCTACAGATATGGGACAAGGCGTTAAAACGACTTTTAGAAAACTAATTGCCCACAAATTAAATATACCAATTGAGCAAGTAATCTTTGAGAACCCGGATACGGATAAAGTACCGGATTCAGGACCGACGGTCGCATCCCGAACCATGATGATTGTAGGTGGGTTGTTGGCAAAAGCGGCAGATCAACTTAAACATCAATGGAATGATCAAAAAGAAGTTATGGTTGAAGAACGTTATAAACAACCTGAACATATAAAGTGGGATGATGAAACCTTACAAGGCGATGCCTACCCAGCTTATTCTTGGGGCATTAATATTGTTGAAGTAGAAGTGGATCCAGTTACTTTCGAAGTAACTTTGCAAGGTGTATGGTCGGTTTATGACGTGGGTAAAGCCATAGATGAGCAGGTTATTCTTGGCCAGGCAGATGGTGGTTTACTTCAAGGGATTAGCTACGGTATGCTTGAAGTCATGGAGAATAAAGACGGGCGGGTCCAACAAAAGACTGTGACGGACTACATCATACCAACAGCCAAAGACACCGTATTTATGGAGACAGAATTGATGGACAACCCATATGCCCTTGGCCCTTATGGTGCAAAAGGTGCGGGTGAGCTCACTTTGATTGGAGGTGCACCTGCGGTTGCACTGGCGATAGAAAATGCAATTGGAAAGCACGTAACTAGGATACCTGTGGTACCGGAATACATTATGGAGTTGATGAAAAATGGTTGAAGTAAGATTTGAATTAAACGGTGAAACAGTCATTGCAAAAGAAGATCCGACTAAAAGACTATTAGACGTTATCAGAACAAGCTTTGGATTAACCGGTCCTAAAGAAGGCTGTGGTGAAGGCGAATGTGGTGGATGTGCGGTTCTGATAGATCATAAGATCATGAATGCCTGTATAACACCTCTTGGGAATGTGCATGGAAAATCTGTAGTGACCATCGAGGCTTTTGCAAAAACTCAAAGAGGACAGACAATTAGAAAAGCTTTTGAAGCCCATGGAGCGGTTCAATGCGGCATATGTACACCGGGTATGGTCATTGCAACAGAATCTTTACTTCATGCTAACCCTCATCCGACAGAGGCAGAGATCAGAGAGGGTTTGTCCGGTAATTTGTGTCGCTGCACAGGTTATAATATGATTGTCAAAGCCATACAATCCTTAGTAGAAAAGGAGGGATCTTTGTGGTAAATACGTATTACCCTACTTCTTATGAAGAAGCCCTTGAACTATTAAATACCCACAAACCGACAATTATTGCAGGCGGCACAGACCTTATGGTCAGGAAACGAGCATGGAGTGATTTACCTACAGGCTTTGACCAAGATGTTTTATTCGTCGGACAATTGGAAGAACTGAACTATATAGATCGTCAAGGCACCAATATTCATATCGGTGCCGGTGTGACTTTAGAAGATATTATGGATCATTTTCATACACCGACTTTATTATCAGATGCCATTAAAATTATGGCCTCGCCAGCCATAAGACATAGAGCTACTTTAGCCGGCAATGTAGTGAATGCATCACCGGCGGGTGACACCTTACCTGTACTTTATGTTCTAGATAGTGTGGTGGTGTTGGAGTCTTTAGATGGTATTAGACATGTACCGATTGATAGCTTTATAAAAGGTCCGGGAAAAACAATCATCAACCATAATGAAATGATTAAGGAAATCATTTTATCCGGTCATAAGTTTAACCATAGTGTTTACAGAAAAGTTGGTGGACGTAAGGCAGATGCAATCTCAAAATTATCGGTATGTATGATTATGGACATCAAAAAAGGCATCATTCAGAATTTTAGAGCTGCTTTCGGCGCGGTTGGGCCAACAGTTGTAAGAGATTTGGCAATAGAGTCCAAGCTTATAGGTAAATCCCTGGCTTGGTTGGATGAAAATGTTGAAGAAATCGGAAAATACTATGAATCGATTATTAAGCCTATTGATGACCAAAGGTCCTCGGCAACCTATAGAAAAGCATGCACCATTAACCTGCTCACTGATTTTATAAAGCATATTAAGCATCACGCATAGAATCCCAATGATTTATAAGTGGAGGTAGGACAATGTTAGGCGAAAAAATAAGACTAAAACGTATTGAAAAAGCCATGAGCTTAAAAGACCTTGCAGAGGCGTCCGGTTTAACTTCCGGATTTATTAGTCAGATAGAAAGAGACCTTGCCGAGCCGTCCATTACATCTTTAAGAAAGATAGCAGAAGCTTTGGAAGTAGCTGTGTTTCATTTTTTTATAGAAGAAATGAATGAAAATCCGGTGGTTAGAAAACATGAACGACAGCCCATACAATTTCCCGGTTCTAAGGTTTCATATGAGTTATTATCACCGGACTTAAACCGTCAAATGGAGACTTTCCTTGGGAAGCTCAAACCTGGCGGTGTCACTTGTGATGAACCAATGGCCCATGCAGGTGAGGAAGTGATTTTCGTTTTAGAAGGGGAAATGCTCATACGCATTGGTAATACAACCTATAACTTATCAGAAGGTGACACTATTTACTATTATGCCAGTATTCCCCATCAGATTGAGAATCCCGGTAAAGATCTATTAAGTTTTATATCTACAATAACCCCACCAAGATTTTAGAGTCTTAACAGTTAATATAGTGTAGTAGGTAGGAGGAATGACATGCCCATAAAAGAGATGATTATAGCAAGAGGTGATCAAAAGGCAGAGCTGGTACTGAAAAACTGTCAAGTTGTTAATGTACTGAATGGACAGATTGAAACAGGTGATATTGCTATAGAAAAAGGTCGAATTGTTGGTGTAGGAGAATATGAAGGCATTAAAGAAATTGATCTGAATCACAAATATGTATGTCCCGGTTTCATTGATGGTCATGTCCATATTGAATCCTCGATGTTGACCCCATCACAATTTTCAAGATTGGTCATGCCCAAAGGTACTACCAGTATCATAGCAGATCCCCATGAGATAGCGAATGTATGCGGTTTAAACGGTATTGAATATATGTTAAAGGCCAGCGAAAAAGTACCCCTTGATATCTATATCATGTTACCTTCTTGTGTGCCGTCAACAGAGTTTGAAGTAGCAGGCGCCGTCTTATTGGCAAAGGATCTTAAGAAGCTAAAAGATCACCCTAGGGTCATTGGTCTTGGTGAGATGATGAATTATCCAGGCGTTATTGCCGGTAATTCCATGGTCCATGAAAAAATAGATATGATGTCAGATCGTTTAATTGACGGTCATGCACCGGAAGTAACAGGTAAAGCATTAAATGCCTACATCTCAGCCGGGGTAAAGACAGATCATGAATGTACCACCAAAGAAGAAATGTTAGAAAAAGTCGGTAAAGGGATGTATGTTCATTTAAGAGAAGGTTCAGCTACCAGAAACCTAGATGAACTTTTAAAAGGCGTAACACCAAGCAACAGCCGTAGGCTTATGTTTTGCTCAGATGATAAACAACCCATTGATATCATGAACGAGGGCCATATGGATCATAATGTTAGACGGGCCATAGAACTGGGTCTAAGTCCGATTACAGCGATTCAAATGGCCACCCTAAACATTGCAGAATGCTATAGTTTAAAAGGCAAAGGTGCCATAGCACCAGGTTATGAAGCAGATCTATTGATACTAGATAACCTAGAAAAAGTAAGCATCCGTCAAGTGTACAAAAAAGGTATACTGGTGGCAACGGATCATCAGCCACTTTTTGAAGCACCTCAGATTGAAGATGAAAGTGTGCTTAAAACAGTTAAGCTTGAAAATATTAGGGCTATTAATCTAGACCTTAAGATACCAACAGGTATTGCGAAAGTTATTGGTTTAAGAGAGAGAAGTATTATAACGGATTTAGTAATTAGAAAAGTAGATACAAAGAATGATCTTTTTATACACAACCCTAAACTAGATCTTCTTAAATTGGCAGTTATAGAACGTCATAAGAACTCAGGCAACGTAGGTATAGGTCTTGTAGAAGGTTATGGTTTAAAACATGGCGCAGTAGCCCTTACCATAGCCCATGATTCACACAATGTCATTGTTATAGGAGATAACGATGCAGATATGAGGCTAGCCATAGAAGAACTCAAAAGATGTGACGGTGGTATGACCATCTGTAGGGACGGTGTGGTTATTGAGACATTAAGATTAGAGGTAGGAGGACTTATGACCAATGCACCCCTTGAAGAGGTCATAGCAAAGATTGAGAAAATGGATCGTTTGGCCCTTGATAGTGGTGTCAGTACAAAAATCGAACCATTTTTAACATTGGCGTTTTTGGCATTACCGGTCATACCGGAATTAAAACTTACAGATCAAGGTCTGTTTGATGTTACACAATTTGCCTTTGTTAAAATTGATGTATAGAAGGAGGACCTAGAATGTCCTATGTATCAGGTTATACATGTACATTGTGTGAAAAAGAATATACAAATGAACAAGGACCCATGACCACTTGTCCTCAATGTGGTGATTTGGGTATTATAGATGTAAATTATGATTATAAAAGTATAGCAAAGGTCTTAACAAGAGACGGTCTAAAAAAGCATGAAGATCCATCTATTTGGCGTTATGCACCTTTATTACCGGTTGAATCTACGCATTTAAAAAAGACTTTAAAGGTTGGTGGCACACCCTTATATCGAAGCCATCAACTGGCTCAGCATATGGACATAGATACCTTATATATAAAAGATGATGGTGTCAATCCAACAGCCTCTTTAAAAGACCGAGCATCCATCATTGCGGTTGTAAGAGCTTTAGAAGAAGGTAAGGATACCATAGCCTGTAGTTCAACAGGCAATGCAGCCTCATCCTTAGCCGGTAACGCAGCTCACATGGGTCTAAAGACAGTCATTTTTGTTCCAAAGCGCGCCCCAAAAGGCAAATTAACCCAACTTATGGTTTATGGTGCTAAGGTTATATCCGTGGATGGTGATTACAAAAGTACCTTTGAGTTATCCAAGGCGGCCATTGATCATTATGGTTGGTATAATAGGAATGCAGCGATTAACCCCTATCTTGTTGAAGGTAAAAAGACAGTGGCCCTAGAAATTGCAGAACAGTTATCTTTTGATGTACCGGACTGGGTAGTGGTATCTGTAGGAGATGGATGCACCATTGCCGGAGTGTATAAAGGCTTCTTCGACCTTGTATCCATTGGCTTAATAGATAGAATGCCTAAGCTACTTGGGGTTCAGGCAGAAGGTTGTGCCCCCTTTTATCATGCCTTTAAAGAAAAAAAAGCATTAGAAGCCACAGAAGAAAATACATTAGCAGATAGTATTGCGGTTGGTGTACCTAGGAATCCGGTTAAAGGTATTCAAAGCGTTATAGCTTCTAATGGTACCTATCTAACCGTAACAGATCAAGAAATACTAGCATCAATAGCCTTACTTGGTAAAACAGAGGGTATTTTTGGAGAACCTGCCGGTGTAGCCGGTGTAGCCGGTCTGAAAAAAGCACGAGATGAAGGTATCATTCATAAAAAGGATAAAGTAGCAGTTATCATTACAGGTAACGGACTTAAGGACGTTGAACATGGCATGGAAGCGGTAGGAGAACCTATGCGACTAAAGCCGGACATCCAGAGTTTTATAAAAATAATGAACGAAGCGGAGGGCATAACAAATGAGTAAAATACCATACGGACCAACTTATGATGAAATGTTGGATCCTTCCAAGATCTCAGAAAACATTATGGAAAAAGTGATTCTTGCCAAAGAGGAAGAACTGAATCCTTTAAATCTTTTTAATATTACATGGCGAGATTCAAGCAATGAAATCCGAAAAGTGGTGCTACCAAAGGCCATAACCGGCGTGGATGCCAATATAGTGGTTATGCTTGGCAAATATTTCCCATCCGGTTCTCATAAGGTAGGGCCAGCCTATGCAACCCTTATCGAAGGTTGTGTGGATAAAGAAATTCTACCAGGAGAACATACCATTTTAGGACCTTCTACCGGTAATTTTGGCATTGGCGTGTCTTATATATGTAATCTCATGGGCTATGATGCCATTGTTATTATGCCAGATAATATGAGTAAAGAACGTTATGAGAGAATTAAGAGGTATGGGGCGAGATTAGATCTAACACCCGGCACCGAATCGGATGTTATATTGACCCTAGAACGTACCTATCAATTGATGAAAGAGCCGAAGAACAAAGCCTTAGCTCAGTTTGAATTGTTTCCAAACTATAGATTCCACAGACATGTCACAGGGCATAGCGCGGTTGAAGCGGTCAAAGGCATAGGAAACGGCCGTATTGCTGCTTTTACATCAGCCCTTGGTTCTTCAGGCACCATAGCAGCCGGCGATCATATAAAACAAGTCTACCCCGATGCGAAAATCGTAGCCCTTGAACCTTATGAATGTTCAACCTTGACAGATGGTGGCCGTGGCCAACATAGAATCGAAGGTATAGGCGACAAAATGTGTACCTTGATTCATAATGTTTTAAACACAGATTTTGTTGTCATGATTGAAGACGATGATTGTGTCAAAGGTTTAAAAGTCATCCATGATGGGGCACACATTCTTGTTGAAGCAGGTGTGGACAAAGACTTAGCGGAGTGTTTAAGAGACCTATTTGGCGTTTCAGGTATTTGTAATATACTTGGTGCTATAAAAATGGCCAAACATCTTAAGCTTGGACCGGATGACAATGTTGTGACCATAGCAACAGATGGTTTTGATCGGTATGACTCTGTTATTCTTGACCTTGAACGACGTTCTCTTGAGACTTCTGATAATGTACTGCGAAGATGGAAAAAAGATGTTTTTGATGAAGCCGATACAGGTAGAATTACAGACTTTAGAAGTCATGAAATGAAAGAGCAACTTTTTAATCAAAAAGAAAAAGACTGGTTACCTTTTGGTTATAAAAAAGAATTTTTGGAGGCTATGAAAGTCCAAGAATTCTGGGATACAGAATATGCAAAAGTACAAGCTTACAATGCAAAAATCAAAGTACTAAGAGATGAGGATGATGATAATGACAATACCCTTTAATATGATATTAGAAAGTGCAAAAACTTACAGGGATGACATTTCCACCTTTCTTCGGGATATGATTCGTATATCCAGTGAAAGCTGTGATGAAAGATTGGTTGTTCTTAGAATAAAGGAAGAAATGGAGAAAGTAGGATTTGATCACATAGAAATAGATCTGATGGGCAACATTCTAGGTTACATAGGCCAAGGATCTACTTTGATTGCCATGGACGCACACATTGATACAGTGGGTATCGGTGAGCTGGCTAACTGGGACTATGATCCTTATGAAGGTTACGAAGATCATGAGATTATTATTGGTCGGGGCGCCAGTGATCAAGAAGGCGGTATGGCTTCTATGGTATATGCCGGTAAGATTATAAAAGATCTGGATTTGGCCGATGATTATACTTTACTTGTTACTGGAACGGTACAAGAAGAAGACTGTGATGGATTATGTTGGCAATATATTATTGAAGAATCAAAAATCAGACCGGAATTTGTCGTCATTACAGAACCCACCTCCCTAAACATCTACCGAGGTCAACGTGGGCGTATGGAAATCAAGGTGGAAACCATGGGTGTTAGTTGCCATGGTTCAGCACCTGAGCGTGGAGATAACGCCATTTATAAGATGGCGCCGATTATAAACGAACTTAAAGTACTCCATGAAAATCTCCTAGATAATGCATTCTTAGGAAAAGGCAGTCTGACTGTATCTGAGATTTTCTTTAGTTCACCTTCAAGATGTGCTGTAGCCGATGGCTGTGCCATTTCCGTTGACCGTCGTCTAACCCATGGTGAAACCTATGAATCTGCCTTAGAAGAAATTCGCAACCTACCGTCTGTAAAAGCAGCAGAGGCAAAAGTGTCCATGTATACCTATGAGCGTCCTTCCTATACCGGTCTGGTTTATCCAACAGATGCCTATTTTCCTACATGGGTATTGCCAGAAGAACATGAGGCCACTCAAACGCTGGTAGATGCTTATAGAGGCCTATTTGATAAAGAACCTTTGGTGGATAAGTGGACGTTTTCAACCAATGGTGTTTCGATTATGGGTCGATATGAGATCCCATGCATCGGTTTTGGACCCGGTCATGAGGACCAGGCCCATGCCCCTAATGAAAAAACATGGAAAGATGAATTGGTGTATGCGGCAGCGATGTATGCCACCATTCCAAAAGCCTATATAAAAAGAAAGAGAGGTTTATAATATGCAGACACGTTTTAAAGGAAAACATTTCATTACTCTTCAAGATTGGACCAAAGAAGAAATCGATACGCTGCTTGAGGTGTCTTTTGATCTGAAAAAGAAATTCGCCATGGGTATACCAACCCCATATCTACCTTATCAAACGATGTTTTTAATGTTTTTTGAGCAATCTACTAGAACCCGTAACTCTATGGAGGCAGGTTTTGCACAACTTGGTGGGCATGCCAATTATCTGGATACTTCCACTATGCAGATCAGTCACGGTGAGGTGGCCAAAGACACAGCCATTATTTTATCCAGTTATGGTCATGGGATTGCTTGTAGAAACTGCTTCTGGGAAATTGGTAATAAATACTTAAGAGAACTAGCAGAGCATTCAAGCGTGCCGATTATGAACCTTCAATGTGACCTATATCATCCAATGCAAGGGATAGCTGACTTAATGACCATCAAGGAAAAGGTGGAGACCACCAAAAACCTTAAAGTATCCATTATATGGGCCTATGCAAAAAGCCATAAAAAACCTATATCTGTACCTTTAACTCAAGCATTGCTATTCCCAAGGTACGGTATGGATGTGACATTGGCTTATCCGGAAGGGTATGACTTGCCGGACTGGGCGATTGAGCAGGCGAGAGAAAATGCGAGACAAAATGGCGGAAGTTTTAGAATTACCCATAACATGGAAGAAGCTTATAAAGATGCGGATGTGGTTATTCCCAAAAACTGGGGTAGTTGGGTGAACAATCAAAGTGACGCTGTTATTGATGATCTATTAGAGTCTTATAAAGGCTGGAAATGTACAGAAGAAATGATGGCACTAGCCAATGAGAATGTTATGTATATGCATGCTTTACCGGCAGATAGAGGTAACGAAGTTGAAGACAGTGTTATTGATGGTCCTCATTCTATCGTTTTTGATGAAGCAGAAAATAGGATTCATACATCGAAAGCGGTTATGGTTCTTACTATGGGCGGTAAAGGTTGATATGGCATTAAATGATGGAGGCGAGGCATCAGATGGAAAAATTAGCGGTTATTGCCATTGGCGGTAATTCCTTAATCAAAGATAGTGAGCATCAATTTATTGAAGACCAATACATGGCTGTCTGTGAAACGGTCCGTCATATTGTGGATCTTATTGAACTGGGGATTAATGTGGTCATCACCCATGGCAATGGTCCACAAGTGGGTTTTATCATGAGACGTTCAGAAATCGCCGAAGAAGTAGAACATATGCATCCGGTGCCTTTGGTAAGTTGTGACGCAGATACCCAAGGCGCTATAGGGTATCAAATCCAACAAGCCATGCAAAATGAGTTTAATAAAAGAGGCATGGCAAATAAGGCCGTTACATTGGTGACTCAGGTGGAAGTCAAACCGGATGATCCGGCATTTCAAGCGCCTTCAAAACCCATCGGTACATTTTATACAGAAGCACAAATCGAACGGATTATAAGTCAACATCCGGACTGGCATATGGTTAAAGATGCCGGTCGTGGGTATAGAAGGGTTGTACCTTCCCCTATGCCACAGAAAATTGTTGAAAGAGAAGCCATTGAGACACTTATTCAAGCAGGGTTCTCGGTGGTGGCTGTCGGTGGTGGTGGGATTCCGGTTACAAGAGATGCAGATGGAAAGCTCGTTGGTGTCAATGCGGTTATTGATAAGGATTATGCCAGCAGTTTGTTAGCTACCCAACTGGATGCAGATTATTTTATTATTTCTACAGCGGTGGATCAGGTTTATGTTAATTATAATAAGCCGACTCAAAAAGCGTTGAGTGTGTTGACCTTGGATGAAGTAGAAGCATTGAAGCAGGATAATCAATTTGCACCAGGTAGCATGTTGCCAAAGATTAATGCGGCGACGGATTTTATTAGGGCAGGTGGGAAAAAGGCGATTATTACCAGCCCGGCCTGTTTGAGTGATGCGGTTAATGGCCTTGCAGGGACAACGATCATCAACCAGGGGGGCAGTTCTTCCGACTGAAACTTAAGAGATTGGTCCAATAGCCTCACGGTTATTGGACCTTAATATTAAAGCGACATTTTCTGATAATATACTCGGAAAACCTTTATACACAGGAACAAACTGACTTCGACTAGGGTTGATCTGCTCTATATTTGTTCAAGGGTTTGGAAGTTCTTTCGGAATCGTTTCGGGGTCATGTTCTTATAGAGCTTGAACTGTTCTATGAAATAACTGGTGGTAGAGAAGCCGACGTTTAATGCGATGTCGGTGACACTCAGCTCTGAAGTAGTTAGTAAGCTCTCGGCTTTTGAAATCCTGATGAAATTAACATAGGCACTAAAATTTCTATTCATGGCAGATTTGAAAAACCTAGAAAAATAGCTATAACTCACAGCGCATAGTTTTGCCATATCTTGAATAGAAATTTCTTGGTCAAAATGTTCGTCCACATAGTCGAAGACTTTTTGCAAGCGTTCTATATTGGTTTTATCAAGAGCTTGAGTTAGATTTAAATCAAGTCCTTTTTCCTGCCAACTTCTAAGAATCCAAAGAAATACTTCACCAATGTAGGTGCGAATTGCCAGTTCGAAACCATAGGCTCTTTCTTGATCTTCAAGTAGAATTTTTTTAATAAGTTCCGGTATGGGTGTGTTGACTGTTTCTTCATAAGTAAATAATTTTTGGTGAACGGATGTTTTCATGGTAAAGGGAAGTACATATCTGGATTCGAATATAGACTGAGTAGTGGTATAGAGTAACTCAGGATCAAACCGGATTACTATGTATTTGTTAACACCTTCTGAGGCAGCAAAGATATTATGAACTTCCATGGAGTTGATTACCACCATATCACCTACACCAAAAACATAACCCTGACCATCCAGAAAGATATTAATACGACCGGACAAACAGAATAAAATCTCAATATGGTCATGATAATGTGAACCGACAATCAGTTTGCGACCTTCAATAGCTTGGGTATGGGTTCTGAAAGGGTAAGATATACCATCTTCAATAAATTTTTCATTTTCTAAGTAGCCTTCCATAGTTATCTCCTTAAGGACAAATAATTGATATTTTTTTATGATTTTATTATATTATATATAATGACGATTGGCTATACTTAAAACATGGAAAAACCGATTAAATCATATTGTGAAGGAGTGAAGGAATTGAAAAAAATAAAAATTGGAATTATCGGATGCGGCGGCATTGCCAATAACAAACATATGCCGGCTCTTCTAGAACTTGACAATGTTGAGATGGTGGCATTTTGTGATATTGATGAAGAAAAAGCTCAAAAAGCGGTCAAAGAGTTTGGTGCTAAGGGTGCAAAAGCATATATCGATTACCAAGACTTGTTGAAGGATAAGAACATACAAGCTGTTCACATCTGTACGCCAAATAAATCTCATGCAAAGATTACCATAGCATCTTTAGAGTCAGATAAACATGTTATGTGTGAAAAGCCTATGGCAAAAACCGCAAAAGAGGCAAGAACTATGCTAGAGGCAGCAAAAAGAACACGAAAGCTTCTAACTATAGGTTATCAGAATCGTTATAGAGAAGACAGTCAGTATTTATATAAAGCTTGTCAAAGAGGTGATCTTGGTGAGATTTACATGGCAAAAGCCCATGCGATTCGCAGACGTGCTGTACCTACCTGGGGTGTATTTTTGAATGAAGAAGAACAAGGTGGTGGACCTCTCATTGACATTGGTACTCACGCTCTGGACTTAACACTTTGGACCATGAACAATTATAAAGTAAAGAGTGTTAAAGGTAGTGTTTATAGAAAACTGGCGGATCAAACAGAAACAGGCAATGCTTGGGGAGATTGGGATACAAAAGCTTATACAGTTGAAGATTCAGCATTTGGTTTTATAACCATGGAAAATGGTGCGACTATATTCCTTGAATCAAGTTGGGCTCTTAATACTCTAGATGTTGGTGAGGCCCAAACCACCTTATGTGGCACCAAAGCCGGTGCAGATATGAAAGAGGGCCTTAGAATTAATAAAGTTGATTTCAACGAGTTAACGACGGTGAAACCAAGTCTTGGGGGTGAAGGTGTTGCTTTTTACGAAGGTAGTGCAGAAGAACCTGAAGTGACAGAAGCTAAAACCTTTTACAATGCCATAATAAATAGGACAGAACTTACGGTAAAACCTGAGGAGGCTCTAGTAGTCACAGAAATCCTTGAAGCCATCTATGAATCGGCAAAAACAGGGAAGACCATTGAATTCTAAAACAACACATGAATCAATATAATACTTTTAGAAAGAGGTGTATCATGAAATTAAGTGTTTTTACAGTACCTTATAGCGGTTTATCTTTAGAAGAAACCTTAAAAAAGCTTAGTGCTATGGGGGTTCAAGCAGTTGAATTAGGCGCAGGTGGTTATCCGGGTAATGCTCATCTAAATGCAAAGGCGCTTTTGGCTGATGACGAGAAAGTGCAAGCGGTTAAAGCCTTGGTAAAAAAATACAATATAGAAATTGCAGCTATATCTTGTCACGGGAATCCCGTACATCCCGATGCGACCATAGCAAAGGACTTCCATGACCAATTTATCGATGCTGTTTTATTGGCGGAAAAACTAGAAGTACAAACAGTCATCACCTTCTCAGGTTGTCCTGGTGATAGTGAAGGGTCCAAATACCCGAATTGGGTTACCTGCCCATGGCCGGATGATTTTGGCACCATATTGGACTATCAATGGAATGAAGTGTTGATTCCTTATTGGAAAGATACAGTTGATTTTGCTAAACAGCATAATGTCAATAAGATAGCTCTTGAAATGCATCCTGGATTCTGTGTGTACAATCCTGAAACATTATTGCGCCTTAGGGAAGCCGTTGGTGATGTTATTGGCGCCAACTTTGACCCAAGTCATTTGTTCTGGCAAGGTATAAACCCTGTAAGTGCTATAAAAGCATTAAAAGGTGCAATTTATCATTTCCATGCAAAAGACACCAAAATTGATGAAAGAAATGTAGGCATCAACGGTGTTCTTGATAATAAAAATTATGGTGATGTACTTGGCCGCTCTTGGGTGTTTAGAACAGTTGGTTATGGACACGATCAAGAGATATGGAATGATATGATTAGTATGTTAAAGGCTGTAAAATATGATGGTCCTATAAGTATAGAGCATGAGGATGCATTAATGTCTATAGATGAAGGTCTTTCAAAAGCGATTGAGTTTTTAAAAGAAGTGATTATTTTTGAAACCCCTACAAGTATGTGGTGGGCCTAGTTAGGAGAAAAAAATGTTAAAGCTTGGCATAATTGGATATGGTGGTATTGCGGCCTATCATTATAAAAATCTGAAAAAATATAGAAGACTAAAGGTAAAAGGCATATATGACCTTAACCCACTAAGGCAAGAAGCAGGTAAGAAGGATGGCCTAATAGCCTATACTTCAAAAGAAGCATTATTAGCGGATTCTGAGATTGATATTGTTTTGGTAGCGACAACCAATGAAGTTCATAAGGAGTTATCAATTGAAGCTATGGCAGCCGGTAAACATGTGATATGTGAAAAACCGGTTACCATGTCTTCAAAAGAACTGGAAGAAGTTATGGAAGCGGCTAAGAAATACAACAAGGTATTTACCATTAATCAAAACAGACGGACCAATAAAGATTTTGTTTTAATGAAGCGTTCAGTGGAAGCAGGGCTACTGGGAGATGTTTATGTTATAGAATCCAGAGTTGAAGGTTCAAGAGGTATGCCTAAAGGGTGGCGCACGATAAAAGCGCTTGGCGGTGGTATGATGTTCGATTGGGGGGTTCATTTGATTGATCAATTGATGTATATGATTGATGAGCCTGTCGTAAATGTCTTCTGTAAGATGTATAACATCGAGTACCCTGAAGTAGATGATAACTTTAGGTTAACCATGACATTTGAAAGTGGCTTGACAGCTCAAGTGGAAGTATCTACCAATAATTATATCACCCATCCTAGATGGTATGTTCTAGGAACTCATGGAACCCTAAGAATTGAGGATTGGGACTGTGACGGAAAAATAGTAAGGTGTTTGGACAAGGAAAGTGTATGGGAAGATGAGATTGTCTATACCAAAGCAGGACCAACCAAAACCATGGCGCCAAGACGCCCGGAAACGATTGAGACAATTATCTTATCGGAACCCATGGATGTGGAAGACAGCATTACTAAAGTCTATGACAATCTTATAGATGCTATTGAAGGTATTAACTCACTGACCATAACAGCAGAACAAGCTATGAGGGTGATGAAGGTGATGGAAGCTGCCTTTGAGTCCGTAGAAAAACAACAAGCGATACAAGTTAAGATCTAATTGTAATAGTATTAAGCATTGAGAAGGCTGCCTCTAAATGAGGCAGCCTTCCTTAAGTCACATAGCCAGTTTTAGGAACTTCATGGTTGAGGTAGGTTGCTGTTGAAGGATGGGTAGTATATTTGCATGGTTAGTTCATTGGGGTGATTATTTTTTCAACAGAGAAATCGTGACAATATAAAATAATTTCTTTTTCGGTCATGGGTTTGCCATAATAATAACCCTGTATAATATGACAACCTTTTGCTTCTAAATACCCAGCTTGGAACTCTTTCTCCACACCTTCAGCGACCACTTTTAGATTGAGGCCTTGAGCCAACATAATAATGGAGTCAATGAGGATATAGTCTGTATCCGGTTGGGTGATTTCATCGATAAACTTCTTGTCAATTTTTAGTTCTGTTAGAGGTAATTGTTGTAGGTAACTCAGTGAGGAATACCCTGTACCAAAATCATCCAAAGATAGTGAAATACCATGAGCTCTAAGCTTCTTAAGCTTACCTAATAGGATTTCATAGGATTCAATGAGTATAGATTCAGTAATCTCTAACTGAAGATAGCTGGGCTCAAGGTCAAAAGAAGCGAGCGTCTCTAACAGATCCTCAACAAAAGAAGCTTCTAAGAGTTGAATGACCGATATGTTCACCGAAACAAGGAAAGGCTCTTCCATATAATCTAACATATCTAGAGTAAATCGTATAGCTTGTTCCAAAACACATTGACCTATTGGTAGAATGAGGCCACTAGATTCTGCAAGTGGAATGATCTTAAGGGGCGATACGATTCCAAGTTCAGGGCTTTGCCATCTGAGCAAAGCTTCAAAACCAACAATTTTATGGGTTTTTGAATCAATCTGTGGTTGAAAGTTCAAGGATAGTTCTTTATTTTCATAGGCTTTCCTCAAGTGGGAGACCAAGATAAAATCATTTTCCATTTTATCACTCATTTGAGGTTCATAATGCCTATAAGTGGATTTTCCCGTTTTTTTTGCATGATACATAGCCATATCTGCTTGTATCAAGAGTTCATCTAGATCCGGGCCGTCATCAGGGAAAATACTATATCCTATACTGGAGGTTAATCGAATATTTTCATCATCGATGTGGACTGGACGGATGAAAAGATTTTTTAGGCTATTCATTACTTGAAACAAGTAAGCTTCAGTATCATCTTGCGCTACTGGAATAAGAAGAATGAACTCATCGCCATTAAGTCTTATTGTAAAGGTACTTTCTTTAAAGTCATTAAGTCGAACAGCAATGACTTTTAAAACCCGATCACCAAAGGGGTGGCCATAAGTATTATTAATATATTTGAAATTATCTAGATTAATAAAAACCAAGGCTGTTTTTTGGGTCTGATTATCTGAGGACAGTACCATTTGACTAAAATGTTGGTTTAAAAAATTACGGTTAGGCAATGAGGTGAGAGGGTCATGATAGGCTTCATGTTCCAGATTCAATTGATAAGATAAAAGGGCATCATTCTGAATTTTGAGAGCCTGTTCGGAAGTGGATAATTGTTCATTTAATATTTGTAAATCATTTTTCTGAGAAAGGATTTTCTGTTCAGACAACCTATACTTTCGTATACCAATCATAAGAAAGAAAATAAAAAGTATGAGGATACCAAGGATTATTTCGATGGTTAAAACCAATTGGGAATAGGTTTCAAAAAATGAGAATTGTTCATTTAATATCACAATATCTTTTGGCAAAGCATTTTTATCCAATTTAAAACGGTTCATTTGATTTTCATCTACAGCGGTAAAAACAGTTGCTTCTTTTACATGTTCTAGGTCATCTGCGTGCCTACCCTCTAGAATTTGGATTGCCAGTTTGCCCATTTCATGGCCTTGCAATCGACCACTCAAAAAAGTGCCACCGATGATGCCTGTACCAAGTAAAAATTCATCAATAGAATAAACAGGGACAGCACTTGTAGAGGATATCATCCGACCAAAGTATTCCGGTATCTCCATCAAGCCATCTACTGAACTATTATAAGAAATCATCATAATGACACTGTCTTCTTCAAAAGTCGCTACTTCAAGTAGAAGATCATCAAAGGACAAATGTGAAATATTATTAATTTCATATGCGTTTGAATCGAAGCGGTCAAGTGCATCAAAAAAAGCATCCGCTGTTCGGAGTCCGCTTTCGCTGAAATCATGAATTAGATGGATTTTGTTTACATCAGGTTGTAAAAGAGAAATCAAATTAAGAGTCCCCTCAGGACGCATTACCTCATAGACGCCGGTTACGTTTGTAGCTTCACCTAGAATCTCATTAGCTGTAGACTCAATTATGCCACTAAACACGATAGGGGCATCATGAAACAATTCTAGACGGTGATCCAATGCAAAAGTCAGACCCATGTCATCCGTGGTTAATATAAGATCGATTGTTATATCTTTATATTTATTTTCGAAAAAATGACGACTTTCATCTAGAAGTGAGGTTTTTGGAAATCTTTTCCAGTCTAAAAATTCAGTATAAATGATGGCATTGGGATACTGGTCCTTTAAGATTTCAATTAAACCTTGGTTTTGCTCCAGAGTCCACTCATAAGTAAAGTGGTAGGCGTTAATTATTAATATATTTCTGGAGCGTGATTGCTCACTGGCACTTGTAAAGCTTGAAGCCATATAAATCAAAAATAGGGACACAAAAACAAGCAGAAAATTTTTCATAAATAACCTCCTTAAACCCTCATATGTAGTACCCTTATACTACAAACTTAACTTAACGACTTATAAAAAAGTTGAGCTATTATTATTGTACCATACATGAACAGGTATTCAAACATTACCTTTAGGACAAGATTGATTTTTTGAAGTTATTATAATATGATAGTTGATAGGAAGCGCGAGATAGAAGGAGGCTTTAATATGTTCAGGGAACAAATAAGCAGTTATACACCGGTAAATGAACAAGAACGTAGTGATAAGAGGCATATTTATCACTTTATTGAGCAGTTTCCATATAACATTCTATATAGAGAGAACACCTTAGCTCACATCACAAGTTCGGGCTTTATAATGAATAAAGATTTAACGAAGGTCTTGGTTATTTATCACAAGATTTATCAAGCTTGGGGGTGGACCGGCGGACATGCCGATGGAGACGAAGACTTATTGAAGATTGCCTTAAAAGAGGCAAAAGAAGAAACAGGTCTAGTGAACATCAAACCATTATCAAAACAGATTATGGCAATGGATATATTACCGGTTTGGGGTCATATGAAGCATGGTCGTTATATAAGTGCGCATTTACACTTGAATGTAGCATATGTGTTAATTGCGGATGAATCAGAACCTATTCATGCTAATGAAGTAGAAACAAACGGTGCAAGGTGGATCAATATCAGTGAGATTGGTCATCAGTCATCAGAACCAAAATTAATCTATGTTTATGAAAAGCTAATAAAAGCGGCTCAAGCATTTGATCCTAAAAAAGAGTATACTAACAGCGCTAAAAAAGAAACGAAAAAGACCAGTGCTTATGACGCTATTAAAAATGCGGCCATTCCTATTGCCATCCATGAATCGAAAAGTGCTTATTATAAAGCTAAGCTTGTTAAAGAGATTGTTGTTAGAGGTGGTGGTGGCATAAAAGGCACTTCAAGTAGTATCATTAGGCAAATCATGAAAAGCAAGAAGAAATAAAGTATGAATCATCATACTTCCATCACACTTCCATCACAATTGGTTTGTATAATACAAACATAAAGTTAATCATACTTTAAAACAAATCATAAGGAGATGGAAAAAATGAAAAAAGCAAAAAAATTAGTCGTAACAATGGGTGCTTTAGTATTAGTAGCAGCAACAAGTATTGGTGTATATGCAGCGGAACAAGGTAGTCCGGCACAAATCCTATCAGAATGGACAGGTAAGAGTGTTGAAGAACTGTATGAGGCAAAAGGGGATTCGACATTTGGTGCATTAGCACAAGAACTTGAAGTTGCCGAAGCATTTAGGACAGATATGGTAGCGAATAAATTGGCAATTATTGAAGAACGTGTTGCCCTGGGAACCTTAACGAGAGATGCAGCGAATGAAATGATAGACGTTTTTTTAGAAAATCAAGAAAATTGTGACGGTTTAGGGTTGAGTCAAGATAAAGCAAAACTTGGCTTAGGATTTGGACGAGGTAATGGTATGGGCAATGGTAATGGTGAAAAAGTTGGAGGTGGCAATGGGTTTGGAACTCAAAGTCGATCCGGACAAGGTCAAGGTACACGTAATAGATAGCACAACATTCTTAGAAGATTTCTAAATATGGGTAAAGGGTCAAAGCTAAGTTTCACTAAATTTATGAAGTCCTCAATAGAACATTGGGGGCTTCTTTATGTGTTATTAAGTAATAATACTATGCTTCACGATAGGCGTGAATAAATGATATAATGGTTAAAGAAAGAGGTTAATTATATGAAGCCAGTAAAAGTTCTAATTGCAGACGATGAAAAAGGTATACGTAATATTATTGCAGAATACTTAAGCCAAGAAGGCATTGAGGTAATTGAAGCTGTTGATGGTGTGGATGCATTGAATCAATTCAAAAATCATAGCGTAGATCTTGTGATTTTAGATGTGATGATGCCCAAAATGGAAGGCTGGACTGTATGTAAAGAGATTAGAAAAGTTTCTAAGATACCAATCATCATGTTAACGGCTCGAGGAGAAGAATACGATAAACTATTAGGTTTTGAACTGGGGATTGATGATTATGTGGTTAAACCTTTTAGTCCTAAGGAACTAAGAGCCAGAGTCAAGGCACACCTAGCAAGAAGACAGGATTTATTAGATGAAATACCAAAAAAGCAGGAGATGACTTTTGGTGAACTCAGAATTAACTTGGATGCAAGAAGTGTTTGGCTTATAGATGGCTATCTGCAATTAACACCAAAAGAATATGAATTGCTTGTCTTTTTTGCTAAGAATCCGAATAAGGTATTTAGTAGGGAACAACTATTGAGCGCAGTATGGGGCTATGATTATTTTGGTGACGACAGGACGGTCGATACCCATGTTAAAACATTGAGAGAACATTTGAAAAGCTATAGAAAATGGATTGTGACCATTTGGCGCATAGGGTATAAATTTGATCCGGAGGCTGATTTATGAAAAAAATAGGCACAAAACTTTGGATAGGCATGATGGTATTAGTTGTTTGTATGCTTCTGCTATTGTGGCTTTTTCAAGTGGTATTTCTAGAAAAATTCTATATGTCAATGCAAATCAATAAACTAGAAAGCAGAAGCGAACAAATTGTATCCAATTTGATGAAACAAGAAGGTGATTTAAGCAAAGTTCAAGTCATGAATATGCGAGATGAACTTGAGGCTTTTGTGTATACCTATAATACGAGTGTACAAATTATTGATGCTACCGGTGAAATTGTTTTTCAGATGGATTACAATAATGAACAGCCTTTCTCAGGAATGAACAGAAGACAAAATACTCAAATTCTAAACAACACCTTGAATGGAAAAAAAGATAGAAGTCTTTTTAAACATCCTAGATTTGATATAGATTACCTAACTTTAGGTGTGCCGATTATGAGTATGGACACGAGTCAAGTACAAGGCGCACTGTTAATTATGACGACTATGGCGCCTGTTTCAGATACAGCAGGTATTATTAAACATCAACTCATTTATATAACCGCAATCTTATTATTAGTAGCATTTGGAATAGCCTACATGATATCTTATCATTTGAGTCAGCCAATCATGAAGATTAATAGAGCGGCCCAAGAAATAGCACAGGGGAACTGGGATATTCATATGAATAAAATGGGAGAAGACGAAATAGGTCAGTTGGCTGAAACCATAAAGAACATGGCCGTATCCCTAAAAAAAACAGATAAATTAAGGAAGGAATTAATTGGGAATATATCCCATGAACTTAGGACACCTCTTAGTCTCATTCGTGGGTATGCAGAAACCATTCGGGATATTAGTGGGAAAGAACAGGAAAAAAGAGAAGGACACTTGGAGATTATTATAGACGAATCTGAAAGATTAGGACGCTTAATTGACGACATTTTAAACCTGTCTCAATTAGAAGTGGATGGGATCAAATTGAAACAAGAACCGATAGATATAAAAGTACTTTTTGATAGTATAAAAAATAGGTTTATGGATTTGGCACAAAAAAAAGCCATAAACCTAGAAGTAATCCTAGGAGACGCCCAGGTTGGTTTTGGTGATTATAAGCGCATCGAACAAGTCATGATTAACCTAGTGGGCAATGCATTTAATCATACCCCATCAAATGGTCATATTTTTATAAAAACCAATCAGATAAAGAATTATATTAACATAGAAGTCATCAATGAAGGTGTTGAAATTAGAGAGGAAGATTTAGAACATATTTGGGACCGTTATTATAAAGTTAATCGAGTCACCGATGAAAACTCGATAGGTAGTGGCTTAGGGCTCGCTATTGTAAAAAATATTTTACACGCTCATAAGGTTGATTTTGGCGTAGAAAGCCATAAAGGTGGTACAACTGTTTTTTGGTTCCAATTAAACCGTGGTGATTCTAGCATCAAAAAATAAGACGAATAATACCGACAGCTATGGCAAGACAGACTATAGGAATAATAAGCGCTAGCCCAACAGGTATAAGAACAAAAAACAGTAGTACACCAACAATACCAAGAGCAAGACGAATAATTCCGATGCTGACTTTAAATAGTAGGCTTAAAATAAGACCTAGGATAGCAAAAAATAACAATAATTCTAACATATTCAATCATCCTTTCTTAACAGATGTCATTCAGAGAAACTATATAGTTTTGAAACCTTAACCATAGTATAAGAGTATATATTTATCAGGCCCTTAATAGAGGATTAAGATTTAATTAAAAAGACGATTTGCAAATCTTTACAAATATGAAGGTATATGGGATTATTAATGTAAGCTTAATATATAGATGAATAGCTTCTTAATATGAGAAGCATGAAAGGGTGACAAGATGAAAAAAGATTGGAATAACCCATTGGTGATTGGTATAAATAAAGAGAAAGCAAAGCACGAAGCCGAGAGTCATCATTCTCTTGAAGACTATTTGAATCAAGTGTCAAATAGAAAATCCTTAAATGGTATTTGGAAATTCTATTATTGTAAAAATGATATGGAACGACCCAATGGTTTTTTTGATAAGGCGCTGGATACCAAGGGCTGGGATCATATTAATGTGCCTTCTGTTTGGGAAACGCAAGGCTATGACAAACCTTATTATTTAGCCTTTGATTATCCGCCGGCAATCAGCAAAAAAGCCAAGGAGATACCTAGGGTAGATGAAGAGAAAAATCCTGTAGGTATATATAGAAAGGATTTCACCTTAGAAGACACAGGGACTCAGAATGATATTTTTTGCCATTTTGGAGCTGTAAAGTCAGCTTTTTACCTATATGTTAATGGTCATCAAGTAGGATATTCTCAAGGTTCAATGACACCATCCGAATTCAATATAACTGGGTTTGTAACGCCGGGTGAAAACCAAATGACCGTTGAGGTGTATAAATACAGTGACGGTACATATCTTGAAGATCAGGACATGTGGTTTATGGCCGGTATTTATAGGAATGTTTACATCTATCAAGAATCAAGAAGTGGCATTAAGGACTTTTATTTCTATAATACCTTTGATGCTGCTTATGAGAATGCTTTTTTACACAGCGAAATAACACTTAAATCTTTTAGTGATGTTCACAGCTTAGAAGTATATATAAGTGAAAAAGAAGGGGAATTGGGCCGGTGTATCTTGAACAAGTCTGAGTTAACGATGGTGAATCAAGATGTACTTCAGATTCAAAATCCTAATAAATGGAACCATGAAACGCCCAATCTATATTTTTTAACTTGTATCCTTAAGAATGAAGATGGAGAAATTATTGAAATAAAAGGTACGTCTTATGGCTTTAGAACTGTAGAAATCAAGAATGCCCAGTTTTTAATTAATGGTGTTCCAATCATTTTCAAAGGGGTTAATCGACATGAGTTTAATCCAGACACAGGCTGGTATTTGCCAAGGGCTTTAAGAGAACAAGACATTAAGATTATAAAACAGCATAATATCAATGCAATTCGTACAGCACATTATCCCAATGATCCTCATTTGTATGAGCTTTGTGATCGTCATGGTCTGTATGTTATTGATGAGGCAGATGTTGAAACCCATGGTGTACGTAAAAAAAATATACCTGGTGATAATCCCATGTGGACCAATGCTGTCGTAGATCGTATGAATCGTATGGTCCTTAGAGACCGACAACACCCAAGTGTTGTGATGTGGTCTCTTGGCAATGAAGCCGGATATGGTGATAATTTTAGAATTATGAAAAAAGAGGCTATGAAGTTAGACCAGACAAGACCGTTTCATTATGAGGGTGACTTAGATTTGAAAGTGTCAGACGTTCTGAGCATGATGTACCCTTCTCCGGATAAGGCAGCACAGTATGGTAGATTAGAGAATACGAGAATAACCCTAGTCCAGAATATAATGAATCAACTATCAGCAGACCAAAAAGCCTTCAAGCGAGAACAATATATGGACAAACCAGTCATGAGTTGTGAGTTTGCTCATGCTATGGAAAACAGCTTAGGGAACTTTGCAGAGCATATCAAGGTTTTCGAAACTTATGACAACTGGTGCGGTGGTTTCATTTGGGACTTTGTAGATCAATCCCTTAGAAAAGGCACCAAAGAAGATAAAGATTACTGGGCCTATGGTGGTGATTATAATGAAGAAAAACACCATGGACACTTTTGTGCCAATGGCATTGTTTCGGCAGACCGAACCTTACATCCTGCTATATTGGAAGTGAAAAAAGTATATCAAGATTTTGAGATTCGTAAAGAAAAGGAAGGCTATTTTTTAATTAACAAGAGATTTTTTACTGGACTTGAAAACTATGAGTTCGTTTTCTTAAGAAAAGTAGAAGGTTACATTGTAGAGGAAAGAGTTCTAGAGACACCTTGGATTGAACCTGGTACTTCAAAGTTGATTTTGGTACCGGAAAGTTGGGAAAATAAGGAAGATACTGTTCATGATGTATTTGTTGCCAAACTTAAAAAGGATAATTGGTTTGCAAAAGCTGGTTATGAAATGGGTTTTGAGCAGTTTTGTGTTCAAGAGGTAAGCACTTCTGTGATTGAGGAAGGTGATAAGGTTCAAGTTAAAAAGATCGATGAAGGTCTAATGGTTAAAGGTGGAGAACTGGTGGTTCATTTCATGCGGGAGGATGGATTGATTCACAAAATTCTATTTGACGGGCAATTAATTTTGGATCATAAGTTTCAAATGAATTTCTGGAGACCGCCAACGGATAATGATATGGGCTTGGCAAATTTTAGACCTGAGCTACAAGGACTTATAAATAGAAGTGTATACAAAAAACTAACTGAACACCCCCCTAAAGCTGAACGTTTTCTTGTGAATAGAAAAGAGGATAATGTGATCATCACATCTATTTATGATGTTCCTGTGTTTAAAAAGCTTGAAATCAGATATTATGTGAACAGCCTTGGCGATCTGCAGATACGAACGATAGCTGAGCCCAAAAAAGATATGATTAGACTGGGTTTTACTTCAGAGTTTAGTGGTGCTTTCAATAAAGTAGCTTGGTTTGGAAGAGGACCACATGAAACTTATATGGATAGAAAAAGCGGTGGCAAGTTTGGACGGTATCAACAGGATGTCGAGGATATGCCTCATCATTATATGCGACCTCAAGAGAATGGTCTAAGATCAGATGTTTATGAAGTAAGGTTGATGGCTCCTGACAAATCATTAAAAGTACAATCATGTCAAACACCTTTATCTTTTTCAGTATGGCCATATAAGATGAGTACTTTAGAGCGTGCGCGCCATAGTTATGAAATGAAAAATGAAGGCATTGTTACCATGAATATTGATGGTTATCATAGAGGGGTGGGTGGTGATGAACCTGGTATGCTAAGTCTGCTCGAAGCCTATAAATTGCCAAAGCATAAGTTGTATGACTATCGATTTGTGATGCGTTTTTCAAATAATGGTAGACAGTAATCACATAATGTGATAATATATATCCTATAAGATTCATTATTACCTAACAGGACAAGGGGGCTCGGATTATGAATGAAATTAGCAATAAGATTCTATATTATGCTTATCGAGCAGGGGCTCAAGAAGTCATTCGACATAGAAACCAACTTAACAGCATTAATGTCTTCCCAGTGGCAGATGGAGATACAGGTTCTAATCTTTCTTCCATGATGCATAGTATACTAAATGAATCAAAACTGGAGAAAGATGTGGGAAATACTATGCGTTCTATTGCAGATGCAGCCATCATTGGAGCGAGAGGCAACTCCGGTATTATATTTGCTCAGTATTTAAGTGGTATTAGTATTGGTTTGGAAAATGGTGCAGGTATTATTAATGTTCATCATTATGTAGAAGCCAACAAAACAGCGGTAGATTATGCCTATGATGCTGTAGAAATGCCGACAGAAGGCACAATGTTAACCTTGATTCGAGTCTGGTCCGAGGCCCTATACCGCTTTATGAAAAAGACGACAGACTTTGGTGAATTACTTAGTTATGCTTATGGTGATATTGAAGAGGCTTTAATAAAAACACAATATCAATTGGCCAGTCTTAAAAAAGCAGCGGTTGTTGATGCAGGAGCCAAAGGATTTGTCCATTTTGTCGACGGATTTTTAAGATTTCTAAAAGGTGATTATGACGCTGAGAATGAAAGTGATTTTACGGATATAGATCAAGAGCTAGAACCGTTGGTGAAAATGGACCATCATGAAGAGATTGATTTGGCGCATCGTTACTGTACAGAAGCGATGTTGAAAGACTTAAAGAGACCACTAAAAGATATTAAAAAAGACCTTCGTGTTTTAGGTGATTCATTAATAGTAGCCGGGAATGAAAGAAGGATGCGTGTCCATATTCATACCAATCAACCAGCCACCTTTTTTGAATCACTTCGCGCTTTTGGTCAGATCACGTATCAAAAAGTAGATGACATGGTTATGCAAAGTAGTTTAGTGAATGAACGTAAATACAAAGTTGGATTAGTGACAGATTCCATTGCAGATATTCCCCAGTCTTTTATTGAGGCGCATCAGATACAAGTGGTTAATTTGAATATCCTTCATAAAGACGATATATATATTGATCGGATCACCATCAATAATGAAAGGGCCATTCGATTACTAGAAGAAAGCAATGAACGTGCAACATCTTCACAACCGGATAAGCAAACCGTCATGTTACAACTTCAAAGCCTTCAGGCCTATTATGATGAGATTATCGTTATTACAGTTTCAAAAGCCTTAAGTGGTACTTATAATGTTTTTAAAAAAGCGGCAAATGAGTTAGAAGCTCATCCATCCAAAATCACAGTGGTTGATTCAAAGCAAAACTCTGCGGCCCAAGGTTTGTTGGTTATGGAATGTGCGAAACTTATAGAACAGGATATGCCTTATGATCAAATAATTGAAACAATGAAGCTATTGGTGGGTAAAAGCAAGATTCTAGTGAGTGTTAAAAACCTTAATGCAATGATCATGTCAGGCAGACTCAGCACAAAAGGTGGAAAAATTGCCAATCTTATAAATCTTAAGCCTATTGTCACATTAGATAAGGACGGAGAAGGTGGACTTGGAGGATTTGCATTTAGTCATGAAGCCAGTCTTAAGAAAATCAAGAAAAAGCTCATTAAGATTAATGATACAATAGGTTTAAAAGCTTATTGCGTGGTTCATGCACAGAATTTTGAAGCGGCTAAAGCCTACACTGAGGGTCTAGAGCAAGCTTTAAGTATGCCGCCGACTTACTTAGAAGATGTTTCCT
The DNA here is from genome assembly GCF_029210395.1 of Petrocella sp. FN5. Classification (GTDB taxonomy): domain Bacteria; phylum Bacillota; class Clostridia; order Lachnospirales; family Vallitaleaceae; genus Petrocella. The sequence goes on from NZ_JARGDP010000002.1 coordinate 92,531, forward strand.
CAATCATTGCAATTGGCGCAGGTGACGGTGCAATAGCCGTCGGTTATATCACTCAATAGGAGGGGATATCATGTTTTTGCAAGCATTAATCATACTTTTTATATATTTTACAGGTTTATTTATATTAGGACAAGTCTTAGCGGACAATTCTATTGTAGATATTGGATGGGGTGGCGGTTTTGTTATTTTGGCCATTGCCGGATTGCTTCTAGGCAGGGAAATAGGAGCAGTGCATATACTTACTACGTCTTTTGTTCTTATGTGGGGAATTAGATTGGTTATACATTTGGCAAAACGAAACATTGGCAAGCCAGAGGATTATAGATACGTCCAAATGCGTATCAGATGGGGAGAAAAATGGCCAAGACTAAAAGCTTTTTTTAATGTTTATATGCTTCAGTTGGTGGTTATGTATGTTGTAGCGTTACCAATTATTGCTCTAGCAGGTGAGTCGGTTGATGGTTTAGGTTTTTTTTCTCTAATAGGAAGCATTGTCTTTGCGATTGGTTATCTTTTTGAAGTGATTGGTGATGAACAATTAAGACGGTTTAAAACTTTACCGGAGAATAAAGGTAAGATTATAACGACGGGGTTATGGCGATATACTAGGCACCCTAACTATTTTGGTGAAGCTATGATTTGGTGGGGTATATACTTAACAGTGCTTGAGGCTTCCGGAACAGCTTGGACTTTTATTGGTCCGTTGTTGATTAATCTATTTCTAAGGTATGTATCAGGTGTTCCATTATTGGAGAAGAAGTATAAGGATCGAGAGGATTTTAAGGCGTATAAGGCGGTTACGCCGGTTTTTGTGCCTTGGTTTCCTAAAAGGTGAATTAAATTAAAAGAGTTCTATGTAAATAGGTCCCAAGAAAACCCTTCCATACACACATTGCTTCCAGGAACTTCATGGTCGCTTTTGATTATTGCAATAGGTCCCATGAAAACCCTTCCATAGTGTGCATGACCATCGAAATATTTTAATATTAGTGTATTGTAACAAGTGTTCATTTGTCGCATCTCTCTATGAGAAAAGATAGAAAATGAATGCTTGTTTTTTTCTGTCGTCAAATCATAATTGTGCCATATTTTGATTCTATAATGAGACTATAGTAAGAATATAAGAAAACGAAGGAGGTAGTACAATGATGATACTTATTTGGGCACTGATTGGATTTGGTATCTATTATATGATTAGAGAACAAAAAGGTTCTGGGTTTGGAAATGATGTTAAGACAAGTCCGGAAGAAGTATTGAAACAAAGATACGCAACTGGCGAAATAGATGAAGAGACTTTCATTAGAATGATGAAGACCATTAAAGGTTAAGGAGGAATAAAAGATGATGATGTTTCAAAGAGGCTTTCAAGGTGGTTACAGAGGTGGTGCATGTTGGTCAGGTGGTTACTTAGGTGGCGGATGGCATATGCTGTTTATGGCGGCTGTTCTATTGGTTGTAATTCTCACAATTATTTATCTGGTTAACAAATCAACACATAGACAGGACAACAAAGATGTTCTAGATATTCTGAAGATGAAATATGTTCAAGGTGAACTGACAGAAGAAGAATATATGAAGAAAAAAGAGCTGCTGTTAAAAAAGTAGGAAGAAAGATTTAGGATGATGGACAATTCAGTCATGCTCCTGTAAAATCAGAATGAGGTGATTGAATGAAGTATCAGATTATGATGGTTGAAGATCAAAAGGATATACGAGATATTGTAGTCAAATATCTAGAAAAAGAAGATTATGAGGTTCTCATAGCTGAAGATGGTTTTTTAGCTCTCGAACTTTTTAGTCAATCTTTGATCCATCTCGTCCTACTTGATATCATGATGCCCGGCATTGACGGATTTGAGGTCTTGAAAGAGATTCGAAAAATATCCGACGTGCCGGTAATTATGTTAACAGCAAAGAAAGAGGAAATAGATAGAATTAAAGGCTTTGATCAAGGTGCGGATGATTATGTGCTTAAACCCTTTAGTCCCAGAGAACTTATGGGAAGAATTAAAGTTCTTTTAAAAAGGGTTTATCATGAATCAGAGACTATGGTTTATAGATTTAAAGATTTAAGTTTACACATGGGAAGCATGAAGCTATACAAAAATCAAGAGGAAATCACCATCACCTCTGCTGAGTATGGCTTGTTATGCGTGTTTTTCAAAAATCAAGGTCAGGTTCTTAGTAGAGAGCAGCTGATTAGATTGGCTTATGGACAGAATTATGAAGGCTATGACCGCAATATCGATAGTTATATCAAGCGTATTCGACAAAAAATAGAAGTCAATCCCAAAAAACCGGAAATACTAATAACAAAATATGGTGCCGGTTACATGTTTGGAGGTAAATGATGGTATCTGTAAGACAACAGTGGTTAGGTGTTCTTATCTTTATAGCCGTCCTATCTGTAGCTGTTAATGCTTTGGTCCTTAGTGCACTTATTAATCGATATTTTGTTGAATATACGACAAAAAATTATGAAGCACATGTGGAACAGATCACAACTTACTCGAAAAGAATATTGGAAGAATCAAATACCAATAGAACACAAATGGCCATGGACATGGAAACACATCTTAGTGACCCGATTACCAGTATTAAGTTGTATGATGCCCAAGGTGGGCTTTTGATTGATGTGGCACGTGAACTGAGATTAGGACCGGACATGATGCGCGAAGGCATGATGTCTAGAATGATGGGTAGTTTCTTTGAGGAAATGGATTATATTGAGATTGAAGATGATCTAGGTATGAAAATTGGTCAACTTAATATTTTGCGTTATAGCTCCCTTGAAAACTCTATGGCAACAAGGATGTTTAGAGTGGCACTTTTTACCAACAGCTTGATATCTATAGGATTGGTACTGATTTTGTCAGTTGTTATAGGTTTAATTGTGAGCAAAAAAATGAGTAGGGATCTTACAGATACATCTGTTTTAGCACAGAAGATTGACATTGGAGAAGATTTGGAGATTCAGTCATCTAAAGTCATGGAAATCCGAATCATACAGGAACGCTTGGAAGCACTAAGATCCAAGCTAAAGCTAAAGCAAAGAAGTCGAAAAAATCTGACAGATGCCTTATTGCATCAAACAAGAACACCTTTAACAATTTTGAAGTCACATTTTGAAGGCTATGAGGATGGTTTAATTCATTTTTCAAAAGATGAATTAAAAACCTGTGAGAACCAAATAGAAGACTTGACAGCGATTATTGAAAATATGAGTGGTATGATAGATGCAGATCAAGATATGGATAAGGTTAGAGTTGAAGAGTTTGATCTTCATACTATGCTAACTAGAATTGTGAAGGGTTTATCTGTCCAATTTGAAAGAAAAGCAATAGCCTTGATACTCAATAATCATAGGAAAATCAAAATGAAAACAGACCCATATATGTTAAGCCAGGCAATTTATAATATTTTGACCAATGCCTATAAATATACCAATGCTAAAGGCCAAGTCATCTTAGATTATCAAGAAAAAGAAGAAAGCATAAATATTACGATAAAAGACGATGGTATGGGTATAGAAAAAGAAGAACTATCCTATATCTTTAATGCTTATTACCGAGGCAGTAATGCTAAGGGAACACAAGGAGAAGGCATAGGTTTACATGTTGTGAATGAAAACATAAAAGGAATCGAAGGCACTGTTGCTGTGACTTCGATACTGGGTGAAGGTACTGAATTTGATATTTGGATACCGAAGGAGATATAGTAAGAAGCCATTTTAGTCCTTGGCTAAATCAACAATGATATTCCATAAATCTTTTAAGAAGAATTCAACTTCATCATTAGGATCATATATTAAAAAGGGTTTGTTATGGTCAGATGCATTTTGAGCAAAAGTGACAATCTCATCAATATTATCATCCACTTGAATCAAATAGACAAAAGGTAGGTTTGATCCATACTGTGTTGAAATTATTGTATCAGCATTATTAGGGAGTTGTAATGTACCATCCAAAATTATTAAAGCAAATTCGTTTTTTGATAAAGGGTTGTGACAATGGTAACTTACAATGTTTTTTTGGTCCCTTGCAGTAATGTTATAGCCATAATCATGTATATAGTTCAGAACTTTTTCGTGCTTCATGTGGATACCTCATTCGTTTTTTGGCAAATAGAGCGTCAATTAGAATCAACTATTACTATATCATCTAAATATTATTTTTAAAAGAAAAAAATAGAAAAATCATATAGTATAAATAAAAAGACGACTAATAATCGTCTTTTTATTTATACTAATAATTTAATAATAAAACATATAAATAAAACAAATAAAATAAAAAAAATAAAAATCAATATAAACACAATATATTATTATTTAAAAATAATTAAAAAAAATACTTTTATTAAGATAATAATAATTATTATTAAAAATAAGATAAAAAGATATTAAAAATTGATGAAAATTAATTGTTTTTTCCCAAGACTTATGGTATGATGATTCTAATATTATTTCGGGAGAGTGATGATATGTTACGTTTCAAAAACATGCGCCAGCGTGTTGAATTTGCCTACGAAAGAATGAATATCGATATTTACTATGAAGGTGATTACCGTTACACCATTGAGCATCATAGTGATCATAAGATTTTTGAAAAGCTGTCTGAAGAACAGGTAGATGAAGTCTTGAATCAGATATGGCAGGAATTAAAAGTAGAAAAAGTTGGGTAGGGGACTGGTATGCATGGATTTCAAGAGATTAGAGCAGATGTTCTGATTAATAGTGATGATTTGAGAAGAAGATTCAAAGACGTAAGAGAGCTGGTACATAGCCGAGGGAATGCGGGTGTGTTGGTCAACAATCGAGTTGATATGGTTCTTATGGATATTGAAGTGTACAATAAATTAATTGAAAATCAGTCTGTAGGCCAGGGTGAATCCGTTTAGAAAGATGGGTTTGCCTTTTATTGTTAGAAAACAAATCGGTGAAGGGAGATAAATGATGAAGAGCTTTAATATGTACATACCAACAAGAGTATATTTCGGTGAGGGTGCCATTAAGGATTTGAACATTGAGATAAAAAAATATGGTAATAGGGTTCTAATGGTTTATGGTCACGGAAGCATAAAACGTAACGGTATTTATGAGGATGTTATGGCTGCTTTTGAGTTAGGTGACATTACCTATGTGGAGCTTTCAGGCGTTGATGTGAACCCTAGGTTAGTAACGGTGAACGAAGGGGTAAGACTCTGCTTATCAGAGGGGATTGATCTTATTCTTGCCGTGGGTGGTGGAAGTGCTATTGATTGTGCAAAGGCTATAGCTGCAAGTGTATACTATGCAGGTGACCCTTGGGAACTTGTGACCTATAAAACTAAAATTCAAAAGGCTATGCCCTTAGGCGTTGTATTAACACTCTCTGCAACAGGTTCGGAACTTAACGGTAACGCTGTAATAAGCAATATGCAGTTAAAAGAGAAGCGAGGTTTTTCGAGTGAATGGATGTGGCCTAAGTTTTCGATATTGGATCCAACCTATACCTATACTGTATCTCAGCATCAAACGGCTTGTGGTATTGTCGATACCTTAACCCATTTATATGAATTTTATTTTAGTGCTAAAGATGAGGCAGAGCTCTCGGACGCTATGAGTGAAGCCGTTATGGCAACTGTTATTAAATACGGCAAAAAAGCCATGACCGAGCCTGACAATTATGAGGCTCGATCCAATTTGATGTGGGCAAGTGCGGTTGCTCTAAGTGGGATGACCAATCGAGGAAAAACATTTGAAGGGTTTAATCACGCAGTTGAACACGGGCTAAGTGCGATTTATGACATAACCCATGCGGATGGTCTAGCCATATTGGCCCCCTATTGGATGGAATATGTTTTGGATGAAAAAAATGTGATTAGATTCGCCAGATTTGCCAGAAAAGTATGGGGCATCGTTGGTGAAGATGATATGAAAGTTGCAAAAAAGGGCATTGAGCGTACCAGAAGGTATTACGAGTATTTGGAAATGCCAAGTAAGTTGAGTCATTTGAAAATAGATGATGCACGTTTTGATGAAGTTATTGATCATGCTTTTTTAGGTGAAACGGTAGGTCATTTAAAAGCTTTAAGAAAACAAGATGTAAGAAGAATTTTAGAAGCGGCATTATAAGGAGAAGGTGTTACAGGTAACCCTCAATTAGGGTTAAAGGGTCGAAATTAAGCGTGATACTATAAAAGTGGCTATGTCAAAGAATAATTCGACATAGCCACTTTTTATTTCATGCAACATTGTTTGTATTTTTTTCCGCTACCACATGGACAAGGATCATTTCGTCCTATTTTTTTATCTTTTACGATAATTTTAGATTGATTATAAGCCTTTTTAATTTCTTTTCTTTTTTCCATGGTGAATATGTTATCCCAAGCAGGGAGGTTATAGAGCCAGTCAGCTTTAGCATGTAACATATTAAAATAGAGCTTTTCAAGATCGACATCAAGGTGAATTATGCTACTTGCTTTGACATCTTCTAATATAAGTTCATCTTTGAGGCTTGTATTAATTCCATCCAAGAATCCGACCAAGGTTTTATGATCCATGTTGTAAGCTTTGGCTAGATCAGATACAGTTCCTTTAATGATCTGATTAGGTGTGGCGAGTATTGCTTCATAAATAACCTGTTCTTTAGGAAGATAATCTCCCCAAAAAGCATCATATGCTTCCCCGTTTCTATCCTGATAGGCAAGATCCTTCCAAGCTGATATAAGTGACATAATAGATATCCTTTCTTCTGTGTCTATAATCAATGATTATTATAGCATATATGGTTAAAGAATCAAAACTAAGTTTCACTAAATTCACATATAGGTGGAGGTGAAATTACATTACATTGTTTTTATATAAGTGCTTTGCGATATTCTATTCTCAAAGGGTAATTATATAGGCCGGACGCTACCTCTTTCTATTAGAGAGTAACTAGCAACATATTTGGTGATTTTATTAGGGTTTTCTTTATCCATAAGACTTAGGAGGAGTTCTGCAGCTTTGGTCCCGACCGCATGTGTGTCAGTATGGATGGTTGTTAGTGGTGGTTGATAGAAAGCTGAAACATGAACATCATCAAAGCCCATTACGGAAATGTCATCAGGCACTTTTAACCCCATTTCGTTAGCACAGCTGATTGCACCAATAGCCATAAAGTCGGTGGTAGCAAAAACAGCTGTAGGCCGGTCAGAAGGATTCTTAAGTAATATTTTCATAGCCTCATAACCACTTTCTATACTGAAGTCACCTTCTGTCATTCTACTTGGGTTAAGAGTTAGGTTGTGGACCTCGTGAGCAAGCCTATACCCTCTTTTACGCTCTAGTCCGGCTGCTTCATCATAATCAGGTAAGCCGATAAAGCCAATATCTTGATGGCCCATTTGAATTAAATATTCTGTAGCAGTTTTAGCAGCATAGAAATCATCATGAATAACATAAGGCATATCAATATAATTGCTTTTTTGTCCAATCATGACAATAGGAATCTTATAATTTTTCAACATAGCATAATGTTTCTTAGCAAAACCTGCAGCAAAATATAAGATACCATCCACCCTCTTTTCTTTAAAGGTATTAAAAATACTTAATTCCTCATCAGCATGGTATCGACTGTTTGCAAGCATGATATTATAATTGTTGGCTTTTAAAACATCGGTAATAGCATTGATGGATTGACTAAGTGAACTCATACTTAGCTCTGTAACGCAAATTAGGACCCCAATGGTGTAGGTTTTGTTTTGTTGAAGCTCTCTTGCCAGTGAATTGGGTCTATATCCGGTTTCTTTTAGGACGGCCTCCACCCTTTTTCGTGCATCTTCACTAACTTTTGCTGTATTGTTGATGACCCTTGAGACAGTACTAATCGAGACACCGGCACAATTGGCCACATCTTTGATATTCATTTAGTCACTCCTTGAAAATTTTCATAGTTTAATAGTTATATTTTACTAGATAGATATACTTAAGTCAATTGACATAAAGCATAGAAAAAGGACTGTAGATTAGGAAGATTAGCCGGAAGTAGAAATGTGAATAGACGTTAAAATCATGAAATTAGCTTACAGAATACCATGAAAAGCTTTTCGAACCAATCAATATTATTTTCTTTTTAAAATCTCTATTATCTATAAAATTGTATAAAAATATGGTATAATTGTTATATTGAGAATGAAATTCATATACATAGAAAGGTGTGATTTTATGAAAGCTACAAAAAAGGTATTATGGACGTTTATGCTTATTGCAATTTTAACACTAACAGCTTGTAGCAGTTCGCCGCCACAAGAGTCAGATAGTGCTGGTGAATTAGAATCTGTTAAAACGGAAAACAGTCAGTTATCATCCCAATTGTTGGAAAAGGATGAAGAGATTCTATCCTTAGAAGAGACGGTTACTACTTTGGAAAATGATATTGAAGCATTAGAGCTAGAGCTTGCAAGTAACTCTAGTGGGCCTAGCTCCAGTGTTTCAAATACATCAGCAGATGTCATTGAAGCGATGAGTAATCAAGACTTTGCAACTTTATCCACTTTTATTCATCCTACCCAAGGGGTTAGATTCACGCCTTATACTTATATTGATACTGTAAACGATGTGGTTTTTACCAGCGCGCAGGTTGCCAATATGGCTGTAGATTCATCGGTTATATTATGGGGCGCTTATGATGGAACAGGCGATCCGATTCAGATGACTGCTTTGGATTATTTTGAGGCCTTTGTTTATGATGAAGATTATATGAATCCCCATATAATGGGATTCAATACGACGATACAGACGGGCAGTATGATTGATAATTTGGAGGTTATTTATCCAAGTGGTGATTACATTGAATATCATTTTACTGGCTTTGACCCTACATATATGGGTATGGATTGGTCCAGCCTAACCTTAGTTTATGAAGAGGTTGGAGGGGTTTGGTATTTGGTTGGCATCATCAATCACCAGTGGACAATCTAATAACACAACTTCACCAGATGGTTCCTAAGCTAGCAAGTTCACCTAATCTATAACTAAGAAATCCAATAAGTGTGAAGTTTGAGTTAGTAATAAGCACCTATTGGTTTAGGCTGTTATATTATGAGGGTTAGTATCTTTAGGGTGAAAAGTAATGGTATTCTTACCATTACTTTTTGCTTGATACATAGCGGAATCGGCCATAGATAGAACATCTTTCGACTTCATACCTTCATGAAGCGAAACATATCCTATACTAAGACCGGTTCGAACCTCATTCATTTTTATTCCCATTTTAGCAATCATATCATTATAGTCCTTAAGAATGCTTTCTAGGCTCTTATGGACTTTTTCTCTTGTCATTGATTTGAAAATAATGAGGAACTCATCACCACCAAGACGACCGCTTAAAGTGGACGGGGCAGATTGTTTTTTTAATATTTCACCCAAATTTTTTAGAACAAGGTCACCCTTATGATGACCGTAGTTATCATTAATAATTTTGAAGTGGTCAACATCAATTATTGCAAGGTAATGATCCTTTAGATGGACAGCATTCAATAAGTGATTAAGATTCTCTAGAGCATAGTTTCTACTATATAACTTTGTAAGATCATCATATAGGTAGGCTTGATAATATGACTCACGCATGACAATCGTCTCTTTGATCATCTTAAAAGTATAAATGGTTTTTAAAGTTGCAAAAAGTAAAGTACTCCTATATAAGCTTGGATTGCTATAAGGGTAATTGCTAATTATATAGCTTATATAGGTAGTGTGGATCAAATATAGTAAGATTGCACCATATAAAAGCCAAATCTCTTTAAACATAGGCTTATTACGATAATACAGAAGGACAAAATCAACAAGCACATACAAGGCGAGTGAAATGGAATAAAGTTGGAAAATAAAAAAATAAGGTCCTTTAACAGCGGTGGGCGTGCTACCATACTGAACGCCTCTAGTTATGAACCATGTATCGTTCATAAAGATTAAGCTAATAATGATAGTGCTTATAAAAATAGCGATTATGAAAGGGATGATGGTTTTCTTCTTGGTCATCCAAGATGTGGCACCTACGATTACAACAGCTAATAAATTATAAGACAGATATACCAATCTCGAATAATTAAAAATCTGTAGATCGGAGGTAGCATGCGTCAATAGTAAATAGAACACCAAAGTTATAAGTATGGAGCATTCAATAAGAACAGCCTGTCCCACATACTTAAGATGCTGTACAAACAATGTTGTAACAATGTATAGTGCTATTAGAATGAGTAAGATTATAATTGTGGGTAAAGTTCCGAGTAGAGTAAGGTTAATATCAAAAGTATTGTCTAAAATACTCACCATCCCACCATCCCTTCATCATGAACAACAATCTTATAGTTGCCGTCTTTTTTTGCTTCATACATAGAGAAATCAGCATGTATAAGGGCATCGTGCCCACAATAATCATGAAAAGCTGCTATACCGATGCTGAGACCAATAGAGGGGTCGGTAATGTTATTTTGCATTAGAATCATTTTGAACTTTGCAAATAGCGCATCTAAGAAATCGTGAATCTGTAAGGATGTAATTGATTCATCATAAAGGAGTAGAACAAACTCATCTCCACCATAACGACAGGGAAGGAAATTGATAGGATTGCCTTCAAGTAGATAGTCAGAAAAATCAACAAGTAGCTGATCCCCGATCAAATGTCCGTATTGGTCGTTAACTGTTTTAAAATAGTTAACATCAATAAAGAGTAGGGTACCCTTTTCGATGTGGTTCAAAGATTTGAGAAAATAGCTTCTTGAGTATAAATGGGTCAAGCTATCGTGGGTCAATTTTTCATAAAGGTAATCTTTTTCAAGAATAACCTTTTTATAGCGAACAAGAAATATAAAGATGGACATGAAGACCAAAATCAGTGAAAAAATCCAATCAAAAGACCTTAAGAATCCATGGTCATAAATAATCCAGTATACTAAGGCATAGTAAATTAATAGAGAAAAATAAAAAGCGAGATATAGAATATATTTGTTTAAAAATCGATGGATTATTTCATATAAAGTCAAATAAAAACAATATAAAACGACCAAACTCAAATAGGTGATAAATAATGGAAGCATAAAACGATAGTTGTAAAGGCTAAGACTATAAAAAGCTGGCACTAGAATGAAATAAAGGAAAGAAAGCCATAGATTTTTGCGTTGGAAAATGTACATGGTGCCACATAGAATTGAAAAAAGTATGCCATAATCAAGAAAAAGAATGAGTGTCGTGTAGAGTGATTTATCCACTAAAGATGGTTCCGATATTTGTATTAGAAGAAAGTAGTTGCTTGTTAACAAGCTTATGAATACAAAGGTGAAATAACTAATCAGGTAGATGAGCAGTCGGTCTTTGTCAATATAAATGTAATATAAAATAGAAAGCAAAGAAAAGGCACCTACCATCACAATAGCGATAAGTGTACCAATAAAATTTCCATTTACTGTAAGTGTATAGATAGGCTCAACCAACATAGTATTTACCCCTTAGGCATTCCAACACTCTAATCTCAATAGGTCAATTGTACCATATAACATAGGCCCCATCAATGGATAACTGATTTCTTTTTTTGAATTATATAAAGTCGATTGCGTGTCGTATCAGTTTATGGGATAATATAAAAGTTAAAGAGACAAAGACATATGGATAGGACAATTATTATAGATTAAGAGGTTGGGAAAATGGATAAAATTGCAGTACTAGGACCGAAAGGAACATTTACAGAGCTTGCGACAAAAAAATATCTGGAAACACAAAGTTTGGAGATGGAGTTAGCCTACTATCCTTCCATGCGTAAAACGTTTGAGGCAGTAGGCAGCAACTGTAAATATGGGGTTATACCCATCGAAAATACCTTAGATGGATTTGTACAGATTATCTTGGATCTGCTGACCCATACGAACCTCAAGATCATTCATGAGATAGTACTGCCTGTTCGATTTGCTTTTGTAGGAAACAGTATGTGTATCAAAGATATTAAAAAAGTATATGCCCAGTTTAAGTCGGAAAATCAATGTTTGGATTTCTTGGAGCAGTTTAGAGATGTTGATATCATTACAACAGCAAGCAACAGTCAGTCTTATGAAGAAGTCATAAAAGGTGATGATGGGGTAGGCGCTATTATCCCAATACATATGCTTCATAACCGTCATGATTTTAGGATGGTAATAGAAAACATTACAGACTCCATGGACAATGAGACAAGATTTATTATAGTATCTCAGCATCTAAATGAAGAAGTTGTCGCCAATCGATCTTGGAAAACCTTCTTTGTGGTTAGTGATGATTTAGACCGTCCGGGCCTATTATGTGACATATTGAATACTTTTTCAAGAGAAAAAATCAATCTAAAATCTATTATATCTAGGCCGACAAAAACAGGTCTAGGGAATTATAATTTTTTCATAGATATTGATGGGTGCTATCAAAAAGATGAGCATGTGCGAGAAGCCATTGCTCATGTTTATGATAAATACAATATTAAAATATTAGGTTCATATTATAGAGTTCTTCCTAAAGAGGATGAGAAAAAGTGATTGGACTAAAAATTCTTAACATATCCAATGCCGATAACACCTTTGCCAAGATGACAACCAACTGCAGGTGAAATTGGTGCATCAATAAGTGAAGATGTATCAATGCCAACTTCTTCAAAACGTGCTTTAACGGTTTCAAGATGCTCTGGTGCTTCTGTGTGAAAAAGGAAAATGAAGCGCGTGTCGGCACCGTTATTGGTGGATTCAAAGAATCTTTCGATGACTCGGTTTATAGCTTTTTTGGTGGTTCGTATTTTTTCAGAAGCTACAATCTTACCTTCCTCATTCATTTCAAGGAGCGGTTTTATTTTCAACATGGAAGCCATAAAAGCAGCACTATTAGATAAACGGCCGTTTTTTACTAAATATTTAAGATCATCAACCATAAAATAGATATAATCATTTTCTTTTATTTTTTCAAGGTGGTTCAAAATAGTATCAACAGAAGCACCTTCCTCAACTAGACGGTAGGCTTCCATTGCCATATAGCCTGTGATATAAGAGGCTGAACCGCTATTAAAAGGATGAATAATTAAGTCATCAATATAGCTCTTTGAAAGGCAAACACCTTGATAGGTTCCACTTAAGTTTTCAGATATAGAAATATAAATGGCATCGGTATACCCTTCATCTTTAAGTTTTTGATAGATATCAAGAAGTTGGCCTGGTGAAGGTTGAGCGGTTTGAGGAATATCTTCAAGACAATCCAGTTGGTTATAGAAGTCACTAGGTTTAAGATCAAGTCCGTCCATGTATTCTTTTTGGTTCATTATGATGGTGGTTCTTGCTATTTTTACATTTTCATAGCCTTTTATATAATCAAGTCCACTTGTACTACATGTGATAATTGCTATTTTACTCATAGATACCTCACTTGGGTCGTATTTGGGCTCTGTTTGCTCGTAATTAGGTGTCGAAATAAAGTTGATTATAATCCTATATTGTCTTATAGATATAATAGCATAAAAGAAGATATTTTTGTATCTGAACTTAAAGAAACTTTGGCTTTAAACCCATGTATGTTAGTAAAATCTAAAATAAAAACGCCATATTCTTGTTAAATAAGAAATTAGGCGTTTTTATATGAAGCGCGAAACGAGATTCGAACTCGCGACCCTCGCCTTGGCAAGGCGATGCTCTACCACTGAGCCATTCGCGCATAATTGGCTACCGTTGAAGCAAGTATTATTATAACCAGTAACCAGTCTAAGGTCAAGTCTTTTTTTTAAAGAATTATTGTCTCTCCATAGAATAATGAAAGGTTATAATTGATCTATGGTCTTTAAGTGTAAATGTTATCGAATTGTTTAAGTATAAAAATAAAAAATACATATATTAGGAACAATTGCTTGAATATATATGGTAATCACCTTGAAGGCATAATAATCTTGTGATATTATTATATGATTAAGGCGACAAAACTATATTGTTGCCCTTTCATATACTATGTGAATTTAGCAAAACTTAGTTCTGATCTTTTCCATTATATGAAATAATAACTAGGGAGGTTTCTATATGATTATTGGTGTGCCAAAAGAGGTTAAGAACAATGAGAATCGCGTAGCACTAACACCAGCAGGTGTCCATACCCTGACAAAAAAGGGGCATATTGTACTTATTGAGACACAAGCAGGTATTGGCAGTGGTATTGAAGATGAGGCTTTCATCTCAGCGGGTGCAACAATTATAAACCATGCAGATGAAGTTTTTAAAAGTGCTGAAATGATTATGAAGGTTAAAGAGCCCATACCGATAGAGTACGACAGGCTAAAAGAGGGTCAAATTTTATTTACATACTTACATTTAGCGCCTAACCAAGAATTAACCGACGTGTTGATGAGAAAAAAAATCACAGCAATCGCCTATGAAACAGTTGAACTCAAGGACCATAGCCTACCATTACTGACGCCAATGAGTGAAGTTGCTGGTAGAATGGCCACTCAAGTGGGTGCTTTCATGCTACAAAAATATACAGGTGGCTGTGGCGTTCTACTTGGAGGTGTCCCAGGTGTCATGCCGGGCGAGGTTGTGGTTATTGGTGGAGGTATAGTAGGTCTAAATGCCACAAAAATGGCAGTAGGCTTAGGCGCTCATGTAACCTTATTAGATATCAGTCCAAAAAGATTGGCATATATAGATGACATCTTTAATGGTCGCGTAGCTACTTTATACTCCAATCCTTTTAATATTGCAAAAGCAGTTGAAAAGGCAGACTTGCTCATAGGTGCGGTTTTAATACCCGGCGCCAAAGCACCAAAGCTTGTAACCTCCAAGATGGTTGAATCTATGAAAGATGGTGCTGTAATTGTTGATGTAGCTATTGATCAAGGTGGTTTGGTTGAAACAATAGATCGTATTACAACACATGACCAACCTTCATATGTAAAACATGGTGTTGTACATTATGCGGTTGCCAATATGCCGGGTGCCGTTCCTAGAACATCCACTTTTGCCCTCACGGGTGTAACTTTACCTTATGCGCTATTACTTGCCGACCAAGGTTTTGAAGGTGCTATTACCACCAATGAAGCATTGAGAAAAGGTGTGAATACTTATAAAGGACATATTACACACAAACAAGTTGCAGAAAGCTTTGGCTACGAGATGAAAGAAGCCATGTCTCTAGTTGAAAATTGTGAAGATACAAGGAGAACGTAGATGAAAAAAATAGCAGGGTTAGGGATTGTCATAATTTTATTGCTGATGATTGTATTTAATGTAAAAGACGACAAGCAAAATCCGGCTGAATTAATTGTTGCAAAACCGAGTGATGAGTCTGATTATGTGGATGAAAGTAATGTGGAAAATCCGGTAAATGAAGTTGTAGATGTACCACCGGTTGAGCCTAAAATGGAAGCGGTTATAAGTGAAATAGATGAAGCTATGCAGGCTGCCATGTTGGGCAAATCCTATCATGATAATGAGCATATTAAGTTCTCGGATTTAAGGTTGGTAAAAGTTGTTTATTACGGTTTCGATGATTTGGAGCATCAAGGCCAATTGATTGTACATAAAGAGATTGCTCAAAAAGTACTGGATATTTTTGAGGATCTTCATAAAGCTTCATTTCCAATAGAAAAAATTGAATTGATCGATATTTATGATGGTGATGACAATTTATCGATGGTTAACAACAATACTTCGGCATTTAATTACCGCGTGGTTGAAGGCACGAGCAAACTTTCTAACCATAGTTATGGACTTGCTATCGACATCAACCCATTGGTTAACCCATATGTTACAAAAAACGGTGTGTATCCAGTAGAAGGGACCTCATATGTGGACAGGGAAGTTCCTGTTAAAGGCATGATTTTTAAAAATGACGTTTGTTATGAAGCCTTTGTTTCTAGAGGGTTTTCGTGGGGTGGTGACTGGAAAAACAGTAAAGACTATCAGCATTTTGATATTTATATAAAAGGTATAAATCAATAGGATTTCAGCTTAGACTTGAATTTGACCATGATATTGGTATAATAATATTAGAATCAGTAAATGGTTAAAGAGTCAATACTTGACCTTACCATACATAGAAAACATTTATGAGGAAGATGGAGGCGTTAATATGTTTTGTTATCAATGCGGTAAAGAGTTAGAAGAGAATTCTGAATTTTGCACAAAATGTGGCGCAAAAACAGAAAAGCCAACTGGAAATTCAGCAGTTACAATGGCTGAAATGCAAGCAAATCAGGAAGAATCAGTCAATAGGTCACAATCTTCACCACAGCCAGCGCCGATACCGGTGCCGGTACCTGTTGTATCTCAATCACAATCACAGCCAGCACCAACACCACAGCCAGCACCAACACCACAGCCAACACCAACACCACAGCCAACACCAACACCACAGCCAGCACCGGCGCCACAGCCAACACCAACACCACCACCAACGCCACAACCGACACCACAACCGACACCACCGCCTCAAGTCAACAATATGAATCAACAACCGCATTATAATGCGGTCGGCGTTGACTTAAATGATAAAAACAATCAACCGATGACGGTTTTAGGGTGGTTAGGAACCTTCCTTGTTATGTTAATACCGCTGGTTAATATTATTATGGTATTTGTTTGGGCTTTTGGTTCCAATGGCAACCGAAGTAGAAAAACATTTTTCCAAGCGTATTTGATTCTTTTTGTTGTCTTTATCATATTAGGAATCGTTTTTGGATCAGCAATAGCACTATTAATTGGCTCCATGGTAGATGGTGGCAGTTATTATTATTAGCATCCACTTTCAAAATACCAAAATTACGTAACAAAAATCCGTAAGCATATTAAAATTGCTTACGGATTTTTTATTATCATCTATTGCGGATTAATCTTCTATGATTTCAAGGGCATGAACGAATAGACGCCCGTCATTAACATCATAATTGCATGTGATTAATGATAAGATGCGATCTGTTGCCTTTGGATGAAGGTCATAATCAAGACTAGATTTATCCTTAAGTTTTTTGAAAAACAGTTCAATGTCTGATGTGGAAAAATCGGTTTGGATGATTTCGGTATCCGCTTTGGCATAATAACTGGAGAACACATGGTATTTGCGAAGACCGTATAAATCGTGTACATAAATGATTGGATTGGTAAGGGCAAAATCATAATCTAAATACAAATCCAATTGTCCAAACATAGAACCGTTTTTCATATTGTGGCCATAGATTAAGGTATGCTGATCGAAGCCAAAACCAAAATTGCGATAATCCATGAAGATGCTTCCTGCATCAGCCGGTTGTTGTTCGAAGTTCTTGTTAAGATAAAAATCATTGTCAGGACCTTTGACTACAGGGTAATCAATCGTAGTGTTCTCTATTTGAATCCATCCAACATAATCTTTGTTTTTATTTAGAAAGTCTATGCTTGGATTTGATCGAATCTGAAAAAAATCATTATTAGTCTCGACGATAGCAAATTGTGAAACTTCATCAATGGATTCTGGAGGCTTTAATGTAAACGTTTCTAGGGGACTTGTAAGGGTTAAATTAATTAGAACAATCATAAGAAGTATTGAAAGTCTAATGAGGTTAAATAGCATGTAATCACCACCTTTTACTAATTATATCACGAATTGAAATATAAATGCAAATATATTTGAAAATAATTATCAATAACCCTTGACAGATATCACGTAAAGTGATATATTTAAATCAACTTAAAGATGGTTAAAAACTAAAACGAACAGATAAATTTTTGCATACAATCTATCTAAAGTTAAGTCACTTAGTTCTAACACCATAACCAACAATCATAAAAATCAAGTATTTATAGGAGGTTAACAATATGAAGAAAATAGCAAGTTTATTAATGGCACTCATGATGGTTTTTAGTTACACACCAGTAATGGCAGCAGAGGGCGATATCGTCGATGTGGCTGTCAATAATGGTTCATTTACAACCCTGGTTGCAGCACTCACAGAGGCAGAACTTGTAGGTGCCCTACAAGGCGAAGGTCCATTTACAGTTTTTGCGCCAACAGATGCGGCTTTTGAAAAATTACTTAATGGATTAGGTATTACAGCAGGCGATTTACTTGCACATCCTGATTTGAGTAAAGTACTTTTATATCATGTGGTAAGTGGTCAAGTACTTAGTTCAGATTTGAGTGACGGCATGATGGCTCCAACTTTAAACGGCAATAATATTACTATAGATTTAAAAGACGGTGTGAAGATTAATGATGCAAATGTTGAAGCAGCAGATGTTTCAGCTACCAATGGTGTTATTCATGTTATTGATACAGTACTTATTCCAGCTGATTTTGTTTTAAGTCAACCTGAACCAGCAGAAGTGACAGCCCCTGCAGCAAATCCTAGTATCGTTGAAATAGCACTAGGTAACGACGACCTCAGTATGCTGGTAGCATTGTTGCAAAAAGCCGGACTCGTTGAAGCATTGATGGCAGATGGTCCTTTTACAGTATTTGCACCAACCAATGCAGCTTTTGAATCATTACTGTCTCAATTAGGTATTTCAGCAGAAGCATTAATGGCACAGCCAGATTTAAGTAAAGTTCTTCTCTACCATGTCATAAGTGGACAAGTGCTTAGTACCGATTTGACTGAAGGGCTTAGGGCAGGGACTTTAAATGGCAATGATGTTGTAGCTTCATTAAGTGATGGTGTTAAGATTAATACTTCAAATGTTATTGCGGCAGATATCATGGCCAGCAACGGCGTGGTACATGTTATTGATCAAGTATTAGTGCCTTCAGATTTCACCCTTTCAGAGGTAAATCAGGAAGCAACAGAGGTTCCCAAAACAGGAGAAACCAATATTTTAGGTCTAAGTCTTTTAGGTGTTTCATTTGTCATAGGATCATATGCGTGGGCTAGAAGAAGTAAAAAATCCAAAGCCTAGGTTTATAGCCCTAGTTAATAGTAAACAACATGTAACTTGACCTTTTAGCCATAGCATTATAAGAAAACCATCTTACGCAAGATTTGGACGTAAGATGGTTTTTGCTATGGAAAATTATTGAAACACACATTGTCACTTTTATAAGAAAAGTGTTATAATCATAGCAGACATAAATATTTTGCTTTATTTGGAGGACAATATATGGATTATTCGTGGCAAACGGTTATGTTTGCATTTGCCTTAACCTTATTTGCAGGTTTATCGACAGGCATAGGAAGTGTACTTGCTTTTTATACAAAACAGACCAATAAAAAGTTTCTTTCATTAGCTTTAGGCTTCTCAGCAGGTGTTATGATTTATGTATCATTCATAGAGATATTTCCAAAAGCAAATGAATCATTATCCGAAGTGGTCGGCGAAACTGGCGGACTATGGCTGACAACAATTGCATTTTTTGGCGGAATCGCTTTGATTGCTCTTATTGATAAGTTGGTGCCAAGTTATGAGAACCCTCATGAGGTACATGATTTATCAGAAATAGAAGCCTTAGATGATTTAGTTGAAAAAGAAGGCTATAAACCACCTAAGATTAAAGTGAAAGAAGATAAGAATCTATTGCGTATGGGACTTTTTTCTGCTCTGGCCATTGCGATTCATAACTTTCCGGAAGGCATGGCTACATTTTTTGCAGCTCTTGAAAATCCTACATTAGGTATCAGTATTGCTATAGCGATTGCTATTCATAATATACCTGAAGGGATTGCCGTATCAGTACCTATATATTTTGCTACAGGTGATAAGAAAAAGGCATTTAAATTATCTTTTTTGTCAGGTCTTTCAGAACCGGTAGGTGCAATTGTCGGTTATTTCTTATTGCTTAGGATATCTAGTGATTTAATGTTTGGCATTATTTTTGCAGGTGTTGCCGGAATTATGGTCTATATATCCTTAGATGAGCTTTTGCCAACAGCTGAAAAGTATGGAGAACATCATATAGCCATTTATGGATTAATTGGTGGCATGGCAGTTATGGCACTAAGTTTAGTCATGCTTGCCTAAAACTTAACTCGGAGCGGATTACGCCCTCCGAGTTTTCTTGTATTTGTTAAGGGGAGATGAGATGAAGATATTACATACAGGGGATTGGCATATTGGTAAGTTGGTCCATGGTATTCATATGACAGAAGATCAAAGATACCTGCTTGACCAATTAATGGATCTGATAAAACAAGAAAAACCGGATGTTATGATTATTGCCGGTGATATATATGATCGTTCAATACCACCAGTTGAAGCGGTAGAACTTCTAGACAGCTTTTTTTCTGAAGCTGTTTTGACACATGAGTTGAAGATTATTGCCATTGCAGGTAACCACGACAGCTCTGATCGCTTGGGATTTGCCAGTCGATTGCTAACAGATCAGGGGCTTCATATTCATGGAAACATAGAAAAAGATATGAAGCCAATCCTCATAGAAGATGCAAGTGGGCCGGTTTATTTTTATCCGATTCCTTATGTAGAGCCAGCAATTGTGCGAGCAATATATAATGACGATGACATCAAAGATCATGATACAGCCATGAAAAAGATAATCTCAGATATTCATGCCAATAAACCTAGTACCGGTCGACATATATGCATTGCTCATGGCTTTATTATGGGCAGTATGGAACCTGAAACAAGTGAATCTGAAAGACCCTTATCCATAGGTGGCTCTGAGCATGTGGATGTTCATTATTTTGAGGGCTTTGATTATGTGGCATTAGGCCATTTGCATAAACCACAGAAGGTCAAATATGAACACATACGTTATGCAGGTTCTTTGCTCAAATACTCTTTTTCAGAGGCCAATCAGAAAAAATCTGTTACCATGGTAGATATGGATGCTAAGGGCAGTTTAGATATAAGGCAAATCAGTTTAAAGCCCTTAAAAGACATGAGAATTATTAAAGGTAAGCTTGGAAAACTAATGGACTCTAAAATATATGCAGATACAAATACAGAGGACTACATAATGGCAGTATTAACAGATCGAGGGGCGCTTATGGATGCTATTGGAACACTTAGATCCATATACCCTAATATCTTAAAACTAGAAAGAGAAGTCTTTGAAAGAGAAGCTGGTTTGATGCAAACATCGGCAGGTCAAGCGTTTGCGAAGAAAAGCATATTGGCCTTGTTCGGGGAGTTCTATGAAAATGTCTCTGCAGAGGCATTCACAGAAGAAAAGCAAGATGTGATTGCATGCATAATGGACGCTCTAAAACAAGAGGGGAGGGCGTTATAATGCGACCCATCAAACTAACGATGACCGCTTTCGGTCCATATAAGCACAAGGAAATAATTGATTTTGGTGAGTTAGGACATAAGAAATTATTTTTGATTACTGGGCCGACAGGTTCGGGCAAGACCACAATTTTTGATGCTATAAGTTTTGCTGTGTATGGTGAATGTAGTGGTCATATGCGTACAGCAGAAAGTCTGAGAAGTCAGTTTTCAGAGAGGGATCTATTAACAGAAGTTGAACTTGAGTTCGAACTTAGAGGTAGAAAATACCACATCCATCGTATACCTAAGCAGGATAAGCCAAAAAAAAGAGGTGAAGGGACAACGGAACAAAAACCGGAAGCCTTTCTGACCATCTTTAATCAAGAACCAAAAACCATTATTGTGGGTGTTATATCGGTTAATGAAAAAATTGAATCTCTACTGGGTATCAATGCAGAACAATTCAGACAAATCATGATGATTCCACAAGGAGAGTTTCAAAAACTATTAACATCGACCAGTGAAGAAAGGGAAAGTGTCCTTAGGCAACTCTTTGATACAAGTATGTATAGTTTATTTCAAAACCGCCTTGAAGCAAAATCAAACATGTTAATGAATAGCATTAAGAGAGATAGAGAAATCAGAGACCATGATATCACCAACATAGATTGGGCCAATCATGAAGACTTAGGTAAGATGATACAGGCAAATGATAAGCCGATTGAAGAGATTCTTAAATGCGTAGAAGAGTTGAACTCTAAGGATCGGTTAGAGTTAGACCACTTAGAAGAAGAAATAAGTATGCAAAGTCAAGCTCTTGAAAATGAGATTGAAAGACGTGAAAAGGCCAAAGAAATCAACAAAAAGATAGAAGAAAGAAAGAGGATTCAGGAAGTTCTTGATGAAGAAAAAATAAAAATACCAGTAATAAAAGCTTTAAAAGACCAGGTTAAGCAAGCTATGGAGGTTCAAGCCCTTGAGCCTTTGGAAGAGAATATTAATACTATAAAAGAGGATCTGGCTAACAAGAGAGATGCCTATAAAAAATCAGCTCACAAAATAAGAACCCTTCAATTACAGTTAGATGCTGCATTTAAACTTTATGAAGAAGAAACTTCGAGTAGAAGAAAAGATGAACGACGCAGTCAGTCTGAGGTATTGATGCGGCTGAGATCATACGAAGATAAGGTAAAAAGTCTTAAGACCTTAGAAGACAAGGTTAAGGAGACAGAAGTTGCATTAAAACGTTTAGAGGAGCAAGTGCAAAAGCACAAGGATTTCTTGTCTTTGACTCACAAAGAGGTCGATCACCTTAGTCTGGAAAAGGAAAAAGCAGATAAAGCAAGGCTTGATATAGTAGAAAAAAGAGCAGAACTGGAAAAGATAAAAAAAGAAAAAAGTGATCTTAAAAAAATCATTGAGCTTCAAAGTGAGATCCTAAAGGAAAAAGAACAATATGAAAAAGAGAAAAATGAGCGGGATATCCTGAGTCATACCTTATTAGGTCTTGAAAAAAACTATGACAATAACTATCAAGAATTTCTACAAAATATGGCAGCCATATTTGCCAGAGACCTAGAAGATGGACGACCATGTCCGATATGTGGAGCTAAGGAACATTTGGAGTTAGCCACTTTTAGTGGAAAAGAAGTAACAGAAGAAGCTATCAAAGCTCAGAGAGAAGAAGTAAAAGTCTATCAGGAGCGTTTGAATGTAATAAACAACAAAATGAGTGTATTAGAAGAACGCCTAAGTAAAACCAAGTCTACATATCACGAAAGTATTCAAAGCTTATCTAAAAACATGTTTGTACAAATTCAAGGAATGTGTCTTGAGGATGAGAAAAACTATTTTTATACAGAGCTAAAGTTACGTGAAGATGCACTTTTAAGTAAACAGATGGAAATGGCATCCATAGAGAGATTGGCAGAAAAGTCAGTTACGATAGCTGAGGATATCAAAAAGAAAAAGTTGGCAACCCAGCAAACAGAGATCCTAAAAGAGCAAGTGGACATAGAGATTCTTAAGATGAGCAGTCAAAGGATCGAGAAGCAGTCTAATCTTAAATATATATATGATGAGGTGCCTAAAGACTTAAGAAATCTTAAGACCTTAATGGAAGCCATAGAAGAACAAGAGAAACTTGTCCAAAAAATGGAAAATCAATTAGAGACAGCAAAGAATAATTATGATCAATTGAAAGAAGAAAGGTTGACCATTGAAACAAAGAAGCAGCAATATAATATAGACATCGTTTTTTTAACACAGCGCTTAAAGGAGGAAGAAGGCACTTTTTTTCTTAAGCTTCGACAAAAAGGATTTGAAAAGATTGAAGACTATTTCAAGGCGAAAATGCCTCAAGAAGACATAGAAAATCACACAATAACAATTGAGAATCATGCAAAGCGGCTTCATAGTCTTTCAGAAAGCCTTGAGATGTTGAAGCTTCAAACGAAAGATCTGCAGGCAACAGACATGGCAAGCTTTGAAAAAACTATAGAGACATTACGCCAAAATACCAAAGTTATTGTGAACCGGAAGGGTGTCGTTACCGGTAGAATCAAAAATAACACTATGATGCTAGAACATATAAAAGATCTAAATCAAAAGATAAGAAATGAGGAAGAAGAACATCAGGTTTTAGGTCATTTATCCAATATAGCTAGAGGTAATAATACTTATCGAATTACATTTGAGCGTTATGTTTTGGCGGCATTTCTTGAAGATATTATTGTGGCAGCAAACCAACGCTTGACTCAGATGACGGATGGTAGATATCTCTTATCTAGAACACAAGAACTGCAAAGACGAAATGCAAAAGGTAGCCTAGAGTTAGAAGTCTATGATCATTATACAGGTATGAACCGGCATGTAAAAACTTTATCCGGTGGTGAAGGTTTTATGGCATCTCTTTCGATGGCGCTTGGTTTGGCCGATGTGGTTCAATCCTATGCCGGTGGTGTACAACTTGATACCATGTTTATTGATGAAGGATTTGGAACACTGGATCAAGAATCCTTAGATAGTGCGATTAACTGTTTGGTGGATTTACAAAAAACCGGTCGATTGGTAGGTATTATTTCTCACGTACAAGAATTAAAAGAGCGTATTGATACTAGACTTGAAGTCCATGGATCGAACATTGGAAGTCATACAAGATTTGTTGTTGGATGATGGAACTTGAGATTACTATATTATAGAGGGAAGGCATGATTATGGGCATTGATAAAGTGAAAGCATATTTTAAGCAATACGAAATGGAAGATCAAATTATGGAGTTTGATACATCCAGTGCTACAGTAGCACTTGCAGCAGAAGCCATTGGTTGCGCGGCAGATAAAATAGCCAAAACGCTCGCATTCAAAAAAGATAAAGGTTGTGTTTTGGTGGTGGCAGCAGGGGAGGCAAGGGTTGATAATCGTAAGTTCAAGGAAACCTTCATGACCAAAGCCAAGATGCTAACACCAGAAGAGGTACTTCACTTTACCGGTCATGAGGTCGGTGGTGTTTGTCCTTTTGCTATTGAACATGAAGCTGTAGAGGTTTATATAGATGTATCCTTAAAGGCATATGATAAGGTCTATCCGGCATGCGGTAGCAGTGACTCAGCAATAGAATTAACCATCGATGAATTGCATACTTTTGGTAAAGCTTTGGATTTTGTGGATGTATGCAAATAGTATAAACAGTTGATTCAAGTAAGGAGGTAATAGAAATGAACCCTATTATGAAAAAACAACCTTTAGGATTTCAATGGCCAACGCAGGACCCCTTTTTGTTTTGTGTGCATCATTTAGATCAGTACCCAAAAGGTAATAGCCAACAGGGACCGGCAGCATCACTTGAAGGCAGACGGCTTGGACAAGACTTTGACTTAGAAAATGACTGGAAAATGTATCATGGGCACCAGGTACCGGGCTTTCCAGAACATCCCCATAGAGGCTTTGAAACCGTGACAGTCGTGCTTGAGGGTTACGTAGACCATCATGATTCGTCAGGAGCTTCCGGTAGATATGGTGGTGGTGATGTTCAATGGATGACAGCGGGTAGTGGTATGCAACATGCCGAAATGTTTCCTCTGGTTCAAGATGAAAAAGACAATACATTGCATCTTTTCCAGATATGGTTGAATCTTCCTAGGAAAGATAAATTCGTAAAACCCCATTATAAAATGCTATGGCATGAAAAGATTCCTAAGCTTACGTACGGAGAGGGAAGCTTTATGAGCGAGGTGACCATTATTGCAGGCGAATTTGACGGCCACACGGCCCTTGAACCGGCACCGAACTCATGGGCAGCAGATCCAAATCATCATGTTGATATTCTATTAATCAAGATGGCGCAAGGCTTCTCCCTTGATTTACCCCGAAAATCTGACACCATGATTCGTAACCTCTATTATTATCAAGGCGAGGGTATCTTGGTTAATGGTGAACCTACCCAGTCCGGTCAATGTTTACAGATTGAGAATGTTGATATAACCATCAAAAATGGTGAAGGTGAATCCTATCTTTTGCTATTACAAGGAGAACCAATTGGGGATCCTGTCGTACAATACGGCCCCTTTGTTATGAGCAGTGAGAAAGAGATTCAAGAAGCTTATATGGACTATCAAAAAACCCGATTTGGCGGTTGGCCATGGGATAGACCGGATCCGGTTAACGAAAGGGATATAGGCAGAAGAGCTGTATATGCTGACACAAGGGTAGA
>NZ_JARGDP010000020.1 GCF_029210395.1 Petrocella sp. FN5
TTTCATTATAATAAACATCAGTCCTATATGGATTCAGACTATCCAATATGATTTTCTGTGAACCTTTAGGATGACCGTACTTATGTGAAATGTCGATACAAGAACCAACTTCACCATCATAGTATTTCAACGAAGTAACAAAAGGACCATTTCCTTTCTTTGAATACTTTCTAATGGGTTCACCATGATCATCCTTGTATGCAAGAAATGGATTAGGTTTATCTTTATATATTTCTACAACTTTCAACAGTATTTCAAATGTCTTTGGATCATGATGGTACATTAAGAATTCCTCTAGCTTATTATTGCCCTTTTTATCTTTTTTCATTTTCTTGGCAAATATTTCAAAGCTATTTAAATTATAGATATCCTTTATTTTACTAATTTTTTGATTGGTGCCATCAGCTTTTTGTCTTACGCCATAAATTGTCTCATTACTTAACTGTCGATTGACTTTCTTGTCAACCTTATGGGAATACTTCACAACTTTTTCTGCTTCTAGTATTGTCTGCTTAATATCTTGTATGCCTTCATAAAACATCTTTCTTTCATATAGGTCATCATCAGACATCTTTGTGTAAGTTTCAACATCAAGTATTTCACCCGTTTCATAATCAATAATTTCTTTTTGTGCTATTTTATAGGCATCAAGTCCCATCTTTGAGTAGCACATAACCATGGCATCGATAGCATGATGGCTAAATGACAAGTCACGATTCTTCTCAAGATGAAGTCTGTTTCTCAACTGTGCCGTGAAACTTCCTCTGATAACTTTCACTTTTGTTCCTGTTTCATGAGCTTTCATATAGCTCTGAATCGTATTTAGGACTACTCTTGATGCATATCTTGTATCATTGAGGTTTCGACTAATGAAGCCTTTAACAACCTCCTCCTTTGTTATATTTTCTTTGAAGAGAAGGTTCATATTTTTATTTCTTGTTATGTTACCATCCTTGTATAATTGATTTACAGTATGACTATAACTTTCAAAATTCCAATGATTCAATCTACCATTCAAGTACATATATGGTGTGCGATTACCTTTTAGTTGATTCTGAATACTATAAACCAATACCTTATTGTTTTTGCTATCGTCAAAAGATATAGATATGGGGATTATATGGTCTATTTCAAATAAAGAAGTGTCGTTTAAAAGGTCATTTATTCTTATAGGCTGGCCACAATATAGACATATACCTTGTTGTTCGTCCCAAAGTCTTAATTTTGTTTTTAACGCTTTATGTTTATGATAATGTTTATCTTCTATGATTATTCCATATTCCGTTTCAATTCTATTTATAATTCTATTTAAATCTTTTTCATTCTTACTTTGTGCATCTGTAATACGTTTCTTTTGATCTTTCTCATTGTCCTCTCTTGCCATTTCTACAATAATATCCTCTGGATATCCATATGTATCTATTATTTTATTTAAAACAAGTAGGCTCTGATTAACTGACCGTTTTACAACTGGATTGAATATATCCTTTAATACTAATTCGGAAGGAATGCTCTTATACTCTTTATAAATCTCATTGCTTGTTTTAAAAACCCCACGATCAGTAAGTATTTCCATCTGATTCTTTGATTCCTTGTACATAACAGGAATCAATTCTTTCATTATATCTAATGAAAATGAATGCCACTTGTTGAACAAAGATCCATTCTTTCTTCTGAATTCAATAAGTTGTTCTATGAGTCCCTCATCTATAGTTAGTCCAGTACTTTTGAATCCTGAAAAGATTGATTCTTTATCAGTATTTATAGTCAAAACGTATGCAATGTCATCCAAAGTATCACGATCAAAAGACTCATTATTTAACTCAAGTGACTTGCATAATTTTCGATATGCTTCGAATGTATGGAATATTTCTTTCTCATCTTTATCAACTCTTGCACCTGTCATCATCTCAACCTCTGTTCCGATTGCTAATGATATATATTTTCTGAATCTTTTATCATTTATTGACATTACCTTCTCATTCAAAATACTAGATATTATATGTTTCTTCTCAAATTCAGTTAGTTTATCTCCATTTATTCTAAGATTATTCAAATCGTTTAAAAGATTAAACTCTTGTGCAGTGTAACTAGCTGTACTCGCACGTAATTTATCTGGATACACACTACATTTACCAATCAATTTTTCAAAGAGATTAGGACTCGTTATGTATCTACCTGTTTTTAAATCTATATTGGTTGTATATCGACCATAATTCGTTCGAGATAACTCATTACCTGGACCATCATAATATGCACGTTTTGATTTAAAAATCTCTAAATAAGCAGTTCTAAATTCCTCGTCTAAAAATAGATGAAAACTACTTTGAATGTCAAATATTCGATTGAGTTCCTTAATATAAGCTTGTATGGTAAATACATTACTAGTTATGACTGCTTTTTTATCACCTTTGCCTTCAACGATACTATTTCCTCTATAGACACCATGAGATATCAATCTATCCTCTTGAATCTGACATGGCAACTTAGTCTCAATAAGTTTTGCATTCCTAGTAAGCGATTCCTTATAGTCCCCAGTGACGCTTTCATCAATAGCATCATCAAGATATGATATACCTCTATGCTTCAGCATATTTAGAAGAATAAGATACAATTTATCAACGCTGACCTTTTCATTGATAGCTCTATTCCTTAATTCAACAGTTGAAACATCCGTATAAAATGGAATCTCTAAGCCACTGTCTTCCCATAATCTTTTGAATCTGTTTATTCTATGTACTTTTCTTCTTAATAATCTTCGTATACCTCGATTATTTCTTCTCACTTCATTTTTAGTCGCATCTGCAGAGTCAAAAAGCCTAACACCTGCATCAATCACCTGTTTGTCACTATCAATAACTGCCCAACCTACCGATGCAATTCCAATATCCAAACCAACTTTAATACTCATTCATAACCCTCCTCAAGGTTTCATAATATACTTTACAGTATTTTATCTCTCTTTTTCAAACTTAATATTATTTCACACTAATAAATATAATATTAACATACTATAATTATTTTGTAATAAAAAAAACAAATATCATAGTTAAATGTCTTTAACTGTCTTTAACATGTACTATATATTTTCCTTATCTTACTCAACTTAATATTACAGACTTTATATTGAAGAGACTACCACCTGGAATTGAGAAATCTAAAACTAAATTTTTGAAATATACCGATAATAAGAAACATAAAGAAAGCCACTTTTACAAGCGACTTTCTTTATGTTTCTTAAAGCATTGATAAAATTACCTTTTTATTACTTTTTCTTCGGTGAATTTTCCTTTTTCATCTTTTTTCAAAACAATAAACTCACATTCAAGCCAAGCCTCATCAAAAGAATCCAACTGTTCAATTTCACTTTCTAAATTATTTTTCCTATCCACAACAAACAAATTCTCACAATCACTAATCAAGTAGTATAAATTGTCACCAAATTTTTCACTTATTGCTTTTTGAACATCCTTAATTAAGATTGTTGTTCTGGCTATTCCAAGAAATAACGTACTATCTAATTTGAATATATTGCTATTTCCTGCCTTGCGAAAATCAATAGCGATACCCGAATAATGGTTTTCTAAATTCTCATAAGCTTTTTCATTAATGTCTTTGATTTCTGAAAACTCATTAGCCTTGACCAATCTACCATTAGTCCCCCTTGACCGGTCTATAAAAAACACATGATTTCCATCTTCATTTTTAACGAACGGTAAATTATTGTACTGGTCTAGTTCATTTTCCGTTCTCAAGTGTGGTAGGATTTGATCTTGATTTGGCTTATCCATCATCCATTCTTCAATTGCACTATCAAAATTTGCATAGCATTTTTCCTTAGCTTTTAATTCTTTTCTATTCATATTTTTTACCTCTTTCTTTTTTAATTAATTCCTTTTGATGTCGAAGCATTATATATAAACTTAAAATACATATCAAGTTTTCATCCCTATTTTTTAGACTTTTTTTTATTTTTATTTTATGATGACCAGTTACCGTTCCAATTTAGCATTTCTGTATTGTTTTGAACTCCAAATTTATTTAAATAATCTCTTATAATTCTAGGTTCTCTTAGATTCCAGTTAGGTCTATACATGATTTTAATGCTTACTTCACCAAGATCAACACGGTCTAATCTGCCATCGACAAATGCTTTATAATAATCATCCTGCATGATTACATAGCCAATTCCAATCCCAAAAGAATGGTGAAAGTCAACATGTTCCTTGACTTCTTTCATAGCTTCAGATTCTGGCACTGCAAAGATTATTATTGAGTTGTGACATCTTGTTACATAGTTTAAGGTTTGATGGAGGGCGTCAATATTCACTAAGTCTCTGGTTGCTTTAACTTCAACTGATGTAATGGTTATATCTGAAGTAGCAATGACACCATAATCAATGTCACTCACCAAAATGTCTGGAATCGACTTACGACTAAGGCCGTCCGGTCTTTTATTGGCTACAATCAGGCTTCTCTTGTCATCCACATCTATGAAGTATTCAGCTATCGGTTCATATAATAATTCTTCAATTTTTCTTGTTTTATAAGATTTGTCATCACACTGACGATCTTCATTATTTTTTTGACTTAACGGCTCGCTGTAATAGTACCCATTTCCATTAGAGCTAACGCCACAGCCAACAGTTTCAACAGACTTGCTGATATTTGTAGCAAAAGTACTACCAAAAAAAGCTTGAATTTCTACATCCGTCATAACAATGTATTTGTTAAATTTTTTCAGAACTTCTTTTGCCTTAAGCTTTTCATTTGTACCCGAATCATAGATTTCTTTTAATACCTGTTCTGATATTTTTGCAACAATGTTTTCTTTAGTATCTTCTAAAATTTCACCTGTACGCATTTTTATCAATTTTTTAGCCATTTGCATTCTCCTTTAAGTTTTTAAGCACTAACAAATTTGTTTTCAAATGTTATTTATAAATCTATATTACAATTTTAAAGTAACATTGTCAAGTATTATTTGTTATCTTTAAGTATATAAATCAATTAATTCTTTATTTTTGATTATTTAAAGTGTATAATTCTATCATAGGAGGTGTTAACGTTGACAATTTCCACATCAGAAAAAATAAGAATCTTATGCAAACGGCAAAACCTTTCAATTAGTGAGTTGGCAGAACGACTTGAAACATCAAGCCAAAATTTATCTCACAAACTAAAAAGAGACAACTTTCCAGAAAAAGACCTTCAGGCCATAGCAGAAGCGCTAGGATACAAATACGAATCTTCCTTTATCATAGAAAATGATGAACGATTCTAAAATTCATTTTTTATACTTATATAAATGTTAAGGTGTCAACACTATATAATTAAACTTTTACTTACATAAAAATAATTAATTAGATCTCATCATCTACCTATAAACTTAGAATAAAATTAAATCATGATAGATCAAGTTACAAAAAAGCGAAACTCTTTGGAGCTTCGCTTTTTTGTGTTGCTTCATATCCTATTTTATAAAACTTGGTAATCTATAAGTATTGTTATTTAAGCTGCTTCTTTATTTTTCAGAGTTCAGATCATGTCTATTCCAGATTAAAATAATCGATTATCTAATGCTTTCAGCATAAAAAATATTTATTTATAAATTTAACTTGAAATGCTAAATAATCATTTAGGATAATGTTTTTTCATACTTGGATTGATTGATAGAAATATTGGAACTTTGTATCTTAAACGGTATTTTATTGATTCACGAAGGTATTTCATATATAGCGCTTATTGTTACTTTGGCGCACACTCGAACATAGAATTATCATACCCTATACTCCAAACCAGAGCATTTCGAGCAACCTCCTTGCTATTCATAGTAGCAACTGTATAAGCAGTCAAAGGAGTGAATTACTCAACATAAGCATTTAGCCCGTCTCAGTTAATCGTTGACCTTTAAGTGGTTAAGAGTTGAACTAAGGACAGCTGCTAAGCTGTCATTAATTCAACTCTTAACCAAATTAAATTTCACTCAAAAACTGAGACGGGCGGTGGCAGGGACGCAGTTAAAATACGGAGGCTTATAAATAGAAGGATTGAAGCACCAAAACCTTTTGAAATAAAATAAGAAAATACTGAAACAAGCCATACTTTCATATGGCTCTATTTATCATACACAGGAGGTTGATATTATGAAACTAAACGAATTATCTGAAAAAGAGGAAAAAATATACATGAATCTAAAAAACCAAGTAGATAGTTTTTTCAAGAAAACAAATGAAAAATCATTTAAAACAAGGGATCGGTACCGTGATGCAATGCATGATTTCTCAAAATTTCTGGCTCAAAACTATCGAAAAGAGAACTTAAGCGCTGTTAATAACAAACATATTTCAGCTTATATTAATCATCTTCAAAAGGTTGAAGGACAGTATTCTTCAAGCTATGTGACCACCAATCTATCCGCCATAAGATTTTTTTATGATCGAAAAACTAAGGGCAAATTTATCATAAAAACAAATAAAGAACTGGGTGTCATTCCAAGAACACAATCCGACCGGATTGGCTCCGAACGGAGCATGAAAGATAAAGATCTTCAAACTCTTTATCATGCAGCCAAAAGCATAAATAGATTAGACTATGTCAAGTTATTTCAAGTTGCTGACACCTTCGGTTTAAGGCTACATGAAGCTTTTAAATTGAGAAGATCTCAAATTAAAAAAGCTCTAAAAGAGGGTTCTATTGAAATCATTGGGAAAGGTGGCTTGAAACGGTATTTACCTCTTGACCCAGATGGAAAGCAGCTCTTAATCGAACTGAAAAATTCTAAATTCACAAATTCTGATCGGATTTTTGTTGAAAATGATAAAAAGACCCATTTGGAAATGAAAACATTTCAACGTTTCATTAATATTTCTAGAAAATCTGGCGTGACAACATCTTTTCACAGTTTGAGGCACAAATATGCCAATGAGTTGTATCATACACTACGATCAAAGGGCTTGACAGACTTTGAAGCAAGGACTGTGGTCTCAAAAAGACTTGGGCATAATCGACTTGATATCACGAACGTATATCTTCATTTGTAATATTCTGTGGTTCACCAATTATTTGGTGAACCACAGAATAAAAAAAACACTTGACACGCATAATCATCTTTCTATATAACGTTCATACGAAAGGAGTTGGTTGTATGCCAAAATATATTAGTTTTAAAAATGGTAACCTTGAATTCATGGATCAAAATGGCGTTAAGCGTTCTGCACCAGAATTTTTAAACAAAGGTGCCAAAAATTATCGATTTGACCTTGAGTCCAATATACTTGAAAAAAAATGTATCCAGTGTCATAGCTATTTTGTGACCCAAAAGCTTGAAGGCGATCAATTTTTTGACATCCATGATGAAGATGAAATTCATTATATTAGCACCAGTTCTGGTTATCATGGGCGTTGTAAAAAATGTCTTAATGAACATCCAGCAGAAGTTGGTCAAACGCAATATGATCTGACCGATGGGTCTAATGAGTACCAATTAAGTGCAGAAGCTAATAAGTACATTTTTCAAGTAGCGATCGAAAAAGGATTAACTAAAGAAGATTCTCTAGAGTCCATCGTTCTTTTAGTAAAAAAACATAACCCTGTAATTTATACAGAAAAGATTAAATAAAAAACTGGGTAGCTTTCCGAAGGGAAGCTACCCAGTTTTTTTGATATTTTTTTCTATTATAAGTTGCTGATCATTACTTTTTAAACCTATAATGTATCTCAACTTCATTTTTACCTCTTACAATTATATATTTAATAAAACGGTTGAGTAATTCACGGTTGATACTTGAAAAATCTGTGATACCAGCGAATTGTTCTTTTAATCTTGTTTGGATTTCATTTTCAGTTATTGTGACATTTGCATTTTTTAGTTCGTCCAATCGACTATTAATATTATCAATCTTCGTTCTTAGTAACTCAACTGAAGCGTCAAATTCATCTTCAGTAATCTCTTTCATGACTTTTGATAAAATCAAGTTGGACTTAGCGTCTTCATATTTTTCTTTTTTGGCAAGTAAAAGCTTTTTTTCATTATTCACTTTATATACTTTCCGTTTTAATTTCTCATCGATTTCTTCGTTTAATGAATCGTTAATCTTATACTGCTGAATCAGATCACTAAGTTCTCCTTGGATGAGTCCAATTAACACATCTTCTCTGATAGCATTTGAAGAACATACACTTCTACCATGACGGGCATATGCCGCACAAATATATCTATTGCCGGCGCTGCGGTACCAGTATTTTTTTCCACAAGAACCACACTCGATTAAATCGGTAAAAAGATGTTTTTGAGGCGTCGGCCTTGGACCAAACGCCCTTTCTGCCATATATCGCTGCGTTTCATCAAATAGCTCTTGACTAATAATCGCTTCGTGCGCATTTTTAATAATAATCGGACTGCTAATTGTTTTACGCTTTTTAGTGAAGACGCCAATAGACTCTTCTTTATTCTGAATTAAATCACCTGTATAGGCTTGATTGGTCAAGATATATTTTATTGATGTTCCGTGCCAGTGTATTCCAGCATTCTTTTTACCTTTTCTAAGCCCGGGTGGTGCAACATCCTCTCTATCCAAGAGCTTTGCTATTGAATCTACACCTTTGCCTTCTCGTAAATACAAATGAAATATTTTCCGTACAATATCTGGTGAATCATCTTCGCAAATGTATAATTTTTTTTCTTTAACATAATAACCAAATGGCGCTTCAGAACGTGTGTATTCACCTTTTTTCATCTTTACCTTAAAAGCATTTTTAATCTTTTTTGATAAATCCGCTGAATAGTGTTCATTGGTCAAGCTTTTAAATCCATACATCAATGGGTCATTAATAATACCTGCGCTTTCGTCGACCGCAAAAAGCTCAATTTGGTTTTCTAAAATGATGCGTTTAAACCAATGTGAAACTTCTTGATTTCTAGCTATTCTTGAAAGGTCTTTAGCAAAGATCGCTTTGAATTTTCCCATCTGCGCATCCGCCATCATTTCATCAAACTCACGCCGACCATCCACCTTTGTTGCTGTTATACGCTCTTTATATACTTTGAAAAGCTTATAACCCATCTGTTTCATTCTCTCTTCAAGTATCTCATACTGCTCTTCATATGAAGAATCTTGACTCTCATTGTTCGTTGACACTCTAATAAGCATAGCCGCATACTCATTACCTAAAACCTCTTTATTCATAATCAATACCTCCTAGATTGCCTTCGTATTTTTCATCAAATACTGCATCATTGATGACTTCATCTACTTTTTGAGTAATCATGCTTTTCATTAGCATTTCAAAAGAAATGCCATCCTCATCAAATTTTCTAATAACTTGCATAAGAATTCCTCCCGTCATATTGGATTTGAATTCTCAATGCCTTCTTTTAGTTAATAAAATCCTTGGTTCTAATTTGAATTCATTAGCATTCTACTCATCCGGTTCCTGAAGTCAATTTTTGACACAGTTTTTTTGGTATAATACGTTATAAAGTTTTTTAGGTGGCTGTTTCAAGTTTTTTTGCACAAAAAAAGACAAACCACTAAAGTTTGTCTTTTTTACAAATTTTTCTTACCATTCTATTTGATTGTTGTAATATATGAAACTAACTATTTCTTCAAAACTAACTGCGAGACCGTCTCAACATGAATCGTATGTGGGAACATGTCAACCATACTCCATTTAACCACCTCATAACCAGCATCCATGAACAGTGCCAGATCTCTGGCTAAGGAAGTTGGTTTGCAGGACACGTAGACGATGTTGTCTACGCCGAAGTCGATGATCTTGGGCATGGCTTTGGGATGGATGCCGTCTCTTGGTGGGTCTAAGACGATGGTGTCCGGTTTGTCTGTTAGTTCATCGATGACCGTCAATACATCTCCAGCGATGAATTCGCAGTTGCTTAGACCATTTAGCTTAGAATTGACTTTGGCCGCTTCTACGGCTTCTTTTACAATCTCAACGCCTACTGTTTTCTTAGCTACTGGTGCCAGCATCTGTGTGATGGTGCCGGTGCCTGAATAGAGGTCGAATATGACTTTGTCTTTGGTCTCTCCAACATAATCTCTAACCACTTCGTAGAGCTTCTCAGCACCTAGGGTATTGGTTTGGAAAAAGGAAAAGGGGGATATCTTGAAGTTCAGTCCAAGTAGGCTTTCATCCATAAGTTCTTCTCCGTAGAGAATTCTCATATCATCCACCTTAACCGCATCTGAGAGTTGATCGGTGATGGTATGGATGATACCTTTGATCTCATGTTCTAGATTAAGGGCTCTTAGCTTATCCACATAGAGTTGAAGATCCGGTTCTAATTGAGATGAAGTGACGAGGTTAATCTGTAGTTGAGAGGACCTTACGCCACGTCTAACGACAAGATACCTAAGATAACCTTCATGGGTACGTTTATGATAAAAAGGCAGATCTAACTCTGTAAAAAGGTCCAGCGTCGCCTGAACAACTTTGTTAAAATCATCATGGATAATCTGACATTCCGTGGCGTTTACGATATCGTACATACTGCCTCGCTTATGCAGGCCAAGTGCTAAGGGACCGTCAATGTAGGCATTACCAAAGGAGTATTCCATTTTATTTCGGTATTCATAGATCTGTGGACTTGAGAGGATACCTTCGTAGCGATCTAAGATTCCTAGAGGCTTAAGTAGATTCTGAACCTGTTCCACTTTTAGCTTCAGCTGTTCTTCGTAGGGTAGAGATTGATATAGGCAACCGCCACATAATCCGAAGACTTCACAGGCACCTAGAATCTCTGTAGGTGCTTTCTCTAGTACTTCTAGAAGTCTGGCTTCAATTCTGTTTTTACGTTTTTTATTGACGACTGCACGTACCTTTTGTCCGGGTAGGGCATTTTTTACCGTCACTTTGTACTCACCAATCTCTATGATGCCTTTATTGGGGAATTCGACTCTGCTGATGTATGCTTCTAGTACGTCTTTTTTATTCATCTATTCACCATTGGTTAAAGTGTCAAAATTATATAGTTGAACTTTTATATACAATATATAGTTATGAGTGTATCAACATAACCTATATGTTGTACGTAATTTAGAGAAACTTAGTTCTGACACTTTAACCACCTTTTCTGATTATCAAAAATATAGGACTGACAGTTGTCAGCCCCATGTACAGATTCTTATTCTTCTTCGTCTGTTTCAAACTCTTCGTCATAGTCCTCATCATAATCGATGTCTTCAAAGTCTTCATCATCATCATAATCAAATTCATCACTATATTCAAAGAAGAATTTGTACACTGCGAAGGCAATGCCTGCTACAGCTACGACGGTAAGTACGACAATCAACCAAGTGTAGTCTTTCTTTTTTTGCATAAAACCACTTCTTGGGTCCAGTTTTTGTAATAAGTCCGACAGTTGTTGTACTTTTTCAGACTCCGCTTTTTTTAATTGTTCAAACATATGCTCACACCCTTCTATAAAATCTTATCTGTTGATTAAAGGGTCAAAACTAAGTTTCACTAGATTCATATATATTATATGTAAAAGTTCAACTATATAGTTTTTACACCTCAACCCATTGTTACAACTATTCTAATTATATCATTCTTTTTACGTTTGTACATAAGTTTTACGAATATACTACATTTTTTTGAGGCCTGATAGCCTTGCAAGTAATTTCTTGGTCCCAACACTAGGGAAATTCACCGTCACCTGATGGTCTGCACCACCCGGTCCAATCTCCATGACTTGACCAATACCAAATTTCATATGCTTAACCAAGTCGCCTACGCCATAGTCCAGTGTAATGTTCTCATTTTGCGGTAATGCTTTTGCCGGTTGTTTGGCTTGATAAGGGGTATTAGTAAAGAAGCTACGGTCTCTTTGCTTAGGTAGTACCGAAGTGTTAGAGATATTGCTCTTAGAAAAAAGGTCGCTATCTTGATCCTCTTTATCCCTTGCTAACTCTAGTGTTTGGCTTGAATCCAATAAATCACTTGGAATCTCCTTTACAAATCTGGACAGCGCATTATATTGTGTGCGTCCATGGGTCATCCTTGATTTGGAGGCTATGATAACCAACTCTTCTTCAGCTCTGGTTATACCCACATAGCAGAGGCGACGTTCTTCCTCAATATCTTCTTCATTACCGGTTGAGATGCTCATATAGCTTGGGAAAAGTCCATCTTCCATACCTGTCAGGAAAACAGTCGGAAATTCCAACCCCTTAGCGCTATGTAAAGTCATTAATACCACCACTTCATTGCTCTCGACCAGATTGTCTATATCGGCAACTAAGGCTACTTCTTCTAGGAAGCCGGACAAAGTCGATTCCTCTTCATCTTCCTGCTTCTTATTCACATAATCGGCTAACTTGGATATAAGTTCACCAATATTCTCAATTCTGGACTTGGCTTCATCTGTACCTTCATCTTCTAATTCTTTAATATAATTGGTACGCTTTAGCACTTCCTCCATAAAATCCATGAGAGACATGGTTTCCATCTCTGCTTTAAGTGACAAAATGAGATTCTTAAAGCCTTTGATCTTTAGGCTGGCTCTTGCCAGTCCCGGTATATTGTCAGATTCTTTGATGGCTTCAAAAAGACTGATACCAATATCGTTGGCATAGCTCTCAAGCTTATCCACCGTGGTATCACCAATACCTCTTCTTGGTACATTAATCACCCTCTTGACCGCTAGATTATCGATGCTGTTGTTGATCAGCCTAAGGTAGGCCAGCACGTCTTTAATCTCTTTTCTCTGGTAAAATGATGTTCCGCCAAAAATCTTATAAGGCACATTCTCATAAATCAGACGCTCCTCTAAGACCCTTGACTGGGCATTGGTTCTGTATAAGATTGCATGATCGTTATAACCTTTATTGTCGTTTTTTATATTGTTTTGAATATGATTTACAACCAGTCTTGCTTCTTCTTTTTCATTATCCACATGATGGAAAGAAATCAGACTGCCAGTAACATTATCCGTCCACAAACGCTTAGCTTTTCTTTTCTCATTATTCTTAATCACATGATTGGCTGCATCTAAGATGGTCTTACTTGAACGATAGTTCTGTTCCAGCTTAATGACTTTGGCCCCTTTGTATACTTTCTCAAAATCTAAGATGTTGGTAATATCCGCACCACGGAACTTGTAAATGGACTGGTCATCATCACCCACCACGCATAGGTTCTTATAATGGCCTGCCAACTGGGATATAAGCTTGAACTGTACCCCGTTGGTATCTTGATATTCATCCACCATAATGTATTTGAATCTGTTTTGGAATTTCTCTAATATGTCCGGTCGCAGTCTAAAAAGTTCTACGGTCTGGAAGAGTAAGTCGTCAAAGTCAAGAGCATTATTTTTTTTCAAACGGTCCTGGTAATAATCATAAATCTTGGAGTAGACTTCTTTACGCATATCCCCCATAACCGATTTTCGGTATTCTAAGGGACTAAGTAATTGGTTTTTGGCTTCACTAATCTTTGCTAAGATACCGCTTTCCTTATATTGCTTCGGATCTATATTCTGTGCTTTCATTGCTTCTCTGATAATCTTTTTGGAATCATCGGTATCGTATATATTGAAGCTTTTTTCGAATCCAATCTGATCTATATACTGTCTCAAAAAACGAACACAGGATGAATGGAAGGTACTCACCCATACATCTTGACCACCATGTCCAATCAGATGGTCCACCCGCGCTCGCATCTCTTTTGCTGCTTTATTGGTAAAGGTGATGGCCATGATTTCCCAGGGCTTGGCCAAATTCTGCTCAATTATATAAGCCACACGGTGTGTTAGTACCCTTGTTTTTCCTGATCCGGCGCCAGCCAGAAGAAGTAAGGGCCCTTCCGTATGAAAAACCGCCTCTTTTTGTTCTTGGTTCAACGTATCATATATACTCATCACAGTCACCTATCTTTTTTTATTTGTTTTAACCATTTACATTACTTTTTCAAATTTACTATATAAAAAATATTGAAAATAAGAACGGATGTGCCTATTTTCAACCCGTTTATCATAGCATATTTCCAACTTTTTTTCCATGCCTTTTTAGATTTTCATCATATATATTTGTCTGTAACTTTAAAAGTTCTTACTTTCATAATGCTTGCCATATAGTATCGATTACTATATAATATTCTTGAGGCGGTGTTGATATGAGTAAAAAAACTTATGATAAATTTATAGAAGACCTTTTGGTCTTCATAAAATCCAGGAACTATGTCCATTCAAAGGATATTCCTAACGGGTCTTTGACACTTGCACCATAACCTAAAAACACTAGAAGTCTTAATCCATAAGGGATAAGGGCTTATTTTTTTGTCAAATTTAGCAATAAATGCTTTCGTACTATTTCGTACTATGATATAATAGTAGTATACTATTAACGAGGTGACTTATGAGACTAAAAACTTCCACATCAAAAAACTCCCTATCTTTTTATGTAATAAAAGATGTTTATAAAAATGGTAAACGTACTACTCAAATAGTTGAAACACTCGGTACTGAAGATGCAGTTAAAGAAAAATCAGGTGGCAAAGATCCTTTTGAATGGGCAAAGACATATGTCGCTGAACTCAACCGTAAGGAGAAGGAGAACAAGCTTGAAGTTATAATCAAGTGTAAGCAATCCAAACTTATAACCAAAGACAAACAACAATCTTTCAATGGTGGTTACCTGTTTCTTCAACAGATTTATCACCAACTTGGCTTACACAAAATTTGTAACGAAATTTCTTTGAAATATAAGTTCACTTATGATCTCAACTCGATTCTGTCACGCTTGATTTACGGAAGGATTCTTTTCCCTTCTTCCAAGCTTAGCACATTCGAATCCTCTAAACTGCTGCTTGAACAACCAAACTTCGAGCTTCAACACATTTACAGATCATTAGAAGTTATTGCTGAGGAATCTGATTTCATACAGTCTCAACTCTATAAAAATAGCCTTGCTGTTTCCAAGCGCAATGACCGTGTTCTTTACTATGACTGTACTAACTATTTCTTTGAGATTGAGCAGGAAGACGGTCTTAAACAATACGGTCCTTCGAAAGAACACCGTCCTACCCCAATAGTTGAGATGGGTCTTTTCATGGATGGAGATGGCATTCCACTGGCTTTTAGTATTCACAGTGGGAACACCAACGAGCAAGTGACACTAAAACCTTTAGAAAAACAGATTATCAACGACTTTAAACTATCCAAGTTTGTTGTCTGCACAGATGCAGGCCTATCTTCAAATGATAATCGAAAATTCAATAATATAAATAATCGCTCATTCATTACAACTCAATCTATCAAAAAGCTTAAGAACTTTCTAAAGGAATGGGCTTTAGAACCAACAGGATGGATGCATAAGGCATCAAACGAAATCTTTGATTTGCGACAGTTCGACGAGAACGATAAACTCTTGGACAAATATAGGGATGTAATTTTTTAC
Organism: Petrocella sp. FN5; assembly: GCF_029210395.1. Lineage (GTDB taxonomy): Bacteria > Bacillota > Clostridia > Lachnospirales > Vallitaleaceae > Petrocella. The sequence continues at coordinate 15,417 of NZ_JARGDP010000020.1, forward strand.
AAAGAGCGTTGGATTAATGAAAATGATCTTGAGCAAAAGCTGATCATTACCTTTTCTCTCAAATATCGCAACTACCAACGTCAGATTAGAAGTAAGCAACTTGAACGGGCCGCAAGACTTATTGATACCAACCCAAAAAGTATAGGCAAGAAAAGACAAAACGATTATAAACGTTTCATCGCTTCTACAAATGTTACTAGTGATGGAGAAGTTGCTGAAGACACACTTTACTCTCTTAATGAGGATATCATTGCTGAAGAAAGCAAGTATGACGGCTTCTATGCAGTATGTACCAACCTAGATGAAGATGTTTCTGAGATAGCTAAAATCAACCATAGGCGGTGGGAGATTGAAGAATGTTTTAGAATTATGAAAAGTGAATTTAAAGCACGACCTGTATATCTTCAAAAAGATGAAAGAATAAAAGCACATTTCACGTCCTGTTTCCTAGCTCTTGTTTTATACAGATATCTAGAAAAACAGTTAGATAGCCAATTCACAACCACAGAAATAGTAAGTCAGTTAAAAGATATGAATTTTTATTCCGTTACCGGGCAGGGTTATATCCCAACATATAAAAGAACCGATTTTACAGATACTTTACATGATACATTTGGATTCAGGACAGACTATCAAATCGTTAGTGATAAAGAAATGAAAAAAATTTACAAAGAAACAAAAAAATAAGAAATAGTACGCAAAAAAATTCAAACTAAAAAAGCTCACACTCCTCTATTCATAAGGGTTTGTGAGCTTTTACTTTCTGACAAGTGTCAAAGACAGGATCATAGCATATTTCCAACTTTTTTTCCATGCCTTTTTAGATTTTCATCATATATATTTGTCTGTAACTTTAAAAGTTCTTACTTTCATAATGCTTGCCATATAGTATCGATTACTATATAATATTCTTGAGGCGGTGTTGATATGAGTAAAAAAACTTATGATAAATTTATAGAAGACCTTTTGGTCTTCATAAAATCCAGGAACTATGTCCATTCAAAGGATATTCCTAATATAGAACTTTACATGGACCAGGTTACAACCTTTATGGATGATCACCTTGGTCTTTTTAAGCGTACTGAAGAAGAAAAGATTCTGACTAAGACCATGATCAACAACTACAGCAAATGTGATATTCTGCCACCGACAGCTAAGAAAAAGTACGGTCATGACCACCTTATTCTACTGCTGTTTGTCTATTATTTTAAGAACATTCTATCCATACCGGATATCAAAAAGTTACTAGACCCAGTCAAAGATATTGTTATGGATGATAAATCACCTCTGTCAATGGAAGCCTTCCTAGACAGAATCATGGAGACTCAAACCATGCATTTTGACAGTCTTGCCAACCAAGTCAATCACACAGTCAAGGTCGGTAAAGACTTGTTTCCGGAGTTTAGTGATGCTGAGAGGGAAAAGCTCTCCATATTTACAACCGCTTATCTCTTGACCATTCAAGCAACCGCACAAAAACACATGGCCACTCAATTAATTGACAACTACTTAACCAAACATCCTTCTAAGGCTAAGGATGCTGGACCAAGACCTAAAAAACCGGATACCGGACGTCCTGAAGTCAGAAAAAAATCACCTAAGAAACCAATCTCTTAAACTAGAAACACTATATCTTTTATTTGGCTATGTAGCCTCGGATAATATAATATGGAAAAACAAGATATAAGAGGTTGTACCACTAGGTACAACCTCTTATCATTATTTTATTTTATATTTTCTTAGCTTCTTATCCATTTTTGACTCTATCAAATACCATATCATAACCGTCGTTGCCATAATTAAGAGAGCGGTTTACCCTTGATATGGTAGCGGTAGATGCTCCGGTCTTTTCTGCAATCTCCAGATAAGTATTATGGTCCCTAAGCATTTTGGCAACTTGTAGTCTCTGTGCCAAAGAATGTAACTCATTAACGGTACATATATCTTCAAAAAAAGCATAACATTCTTTCGGATCTTTTAAACTTAAGATGGCTTCGAAAAGTTTATCCACTTCTGCCGATTTTATGTTTTTACTCATTTAAGTTCTCCTTTATTATATAATCGCCTCTATTAGATTTTACCACGATAAACTATTAGCGTAAAGAATTATTTCTTACTATTATGACAATCTAACCATTATTCTGGTTTCTAAACATAAATGACGTCAAATAGTCATTGTTTACTTAAGATGCATTAATTTTCTTCATAAAATCCTCTACCGAATGATTGACCACCAATTTCTCAGGGAATTCTATTTCACGAATCAAAGCATCACAATAATCAAACCGACCCACATCAAATGCTATATGAGCGTCAGAACCACAGATTATCTCCAAATCCGCTTTGGCACATAGTTCCAACATCTTAGTGATGTTCTTCCTCGTATCGGATCTAAAGCCGTTGGGGTTGATGGAACTATTGTTCACCTCAAGTAGAACTTCATGATATTTGGCCGCTTTCACCAATTCCTTATAGTCTAGGGGATATCTGCTATCATCCGGATGACCAATAATGTTCACATAAGGATTTTCCATGACTTTGATTAACATCTTCGTATTTTCCTGTCGACTTCCGGAAGCTATACAAGGTGGATGAAGACTTGCAATGGTATAGTCTAGCATGGACAGGTTATCCTCTGTCATATCTATGGCTCCGCCAAGGTTAATAATGTTAGCTTCTACACCTTTTAGAATACGAACACCCATGATTTCACTGGGTATCTGTTTCATATTCTGAAAATAAAAAATATACGTACTACCGGGCATACCCGGTGCGTGATCCGATATCCCTATGAGTTCCATGCCTTTATCTCGGCCATATTGGACATTCTCAAGTATTGTACTGTAGGCATGACCACTTGCTATTGTATGTGTATGTAAATCTAATTTATACATAACGCCTCCTTGGTGAATATAAATGTTAACAACTCTACACCAATTTTTATGCGTGCTCATTGTATCATACATAGGACACTTTGTTAAGTTAAACTGTGAAAATTTAATGGAAAAATAATACTTTTTTTGTGAGGCTTCTAACTTTTCATTTTTTTAAGCCTAACTTCGTTAATCCCCTACCTTACTATGTGAAATTTTTTCTAATGTTGTTTCACTGTATGAAATTCAAAATAAAAAAGACGCGCTACGATATCTGGCTATCCTATACGCATCTTGTTTTATGAGTTCTATAAGTTAATAATAATAGGCACCAATAAGGGCACCAAAGAGGACAGCACCACACCAGATACAAAGCCCACAATAGCAACCTTCGGAGTTGTATACCTTGCTATAATCGGCAGGGTTGTGTCCATAGCTGTCGCCCCACAAGGTGCCACTGCTTCATAATGACCGATATACTTGGCCAACAGTGGTAACATTAAGATTGCCATAACTTCACGTATAACGTTGGTCAAGAAGGCCAATGCTGAGATCTCTGCAGAATAATCCACAAGCATAATAGCCGACAATGTATACCAACCAAAGCCAGCACCAATAGCACCGGATTCATTATAGTTTAGGCCGACAAAATGTCCAAAAACCAAGGCCCCGAAAATGCTTCCAAGACCAATCATCAAAGGCACCGCTAATATATTAAAACCGATTTTTTTGATTTCTGCCAAAGTATTTTTCTGTTTCCCAATGTCCATGCCCACGAAAAGAAGCAAAAAACACAAACCGATGTCTATAACCAGTCCGGTAGAGTCGTACCAATGACTGGGGAAAAATAGATACCCCGCCAATGCGCCGATGATGACCGACAACATGATAATCCAAGTCATTTCATCCGCCCCTTTCTATCCAATCTCAGTATCTGACGTCCCAAAAATACAAATAAGACACTAAAAGCAATGGAGCCAAAAGCCAACATAAAAGCCTGAAACCCTATGGTTGAAAGGGATGCTACCACCATTTTATCTGCACCCAGACGGATACCCATAACAAATAATAAGCCGATTAATGTTAATATCTGAAGTTTCCCAAGGGCTTGATCCAATTTGGGATGTGCCATATTATATATACCAATCAACATACCTATGCCAAGAACGCTTATATACAGTAACAATCTAAGTAGCATGATGGACCTCTTTCTTTTTTGATTCATTGTATCAACCTCATGCCTAGATTGCAATCCCTATTTATAGAGATTGACAATCTTTTAATTATCATGTAGAATAAACCATTATTGGCAATGGGGCCTGTACACTTTTTGTGTGCAGGTCTTTTTTATTTTTCAAAAGCAATCTTGGTATCGACCTAAATCTAAACAAAAGGAGTGTTCTTATGAGAAAGAAGACAATGAAGCACCTCATCCTTGAAGCAAAAAACATTTCCGAAGGCGCCTTACTTCACGATATCGGGGCCAATACTTATAATAAAAAAGTTGGTCAGGTGGCCAAGAGCATGGAACTTCTTCAAAAGCAGGTACGTTCCCATGTTTTTGAGATGCAAGTCGTTTCTGCTCAGATTGATACTTCCACAGCTTCCATTGAAATGTTGCTTGAGGATCAAAAAAACATTACAAAAGCACTCTATAATACTTCAGACAGTCTAAAAACGACCAACCAATTACATGACCAAGTGGTCAATGAAACCGTACTCATGTCCGAAAAAATATTAGCTAATACCAAATGTCTAGAAGCCATCACCACTGAACTTAAAGATTCCAGCCAGGCCTCCAAAGATGTTCTTAAAAACCAAATGACCTCCATTTTGGATATCATCGCTTTAATTGATGATATTTCCACAGCTGCGACTGCTTCCTCAACATCTATCCACACCTTATACGATGACACAAGAAAAATCACAGAGATTCTTGAATCCGTAAAAACCTTCTATAAACAAACCCAATTACTGGCTCTTAATGCTTCTATTGAATCTGCGAGAGCCGGAGAAGCCGGCAAAGGCTTTGGTGTTGTTGCAACAGAAATTCGAACCTTAGCCACCAACAGCTCCGAATCCATATCCGAGATTTCCAATATTATGTCCAATATTGACAGTTCGATTGATACGGTCATGCAACAGTCGAATCAAACCAATACTAATGTCTCAAAGGCCGTTGAGAAAACCATTAGCATAGAAAACGGACTTAAGGTAATGGATGCTTCCTTTGACCGCTTAGATCAAAAAGTAAAGGACATGTCGACAAATATTAAGGAGAATTTGGTGGTTACTGATAATTTCTCTGTTACCATTGCAAGAGCCAGTCAAGTCTCAAGAGATGTATCAGGCGGTATCGGTCATCTTCACAATCATATAGAAAATCAATATGCCAAGCTTGATGAGATTCAAGAAATGGAAGTCAATCTAAGTGACACCTCAAAAAGTCTGCATGCCCTAACCGACAAAATTGATGTGGATATGTTAAGTCAGAAAAAATCAATGATTGAAAAACAAAGCGAAGACTTAATCATCCATCTGAAAAAAATACTACAAAGTCATAAAAATCTTTCTATGGACCAAAAACAAACCCATCAGAATATTTTAGATAAAGCCATTCATGAGCAACCTTATATTGAGGCACTTTGGAGCAATCGAAGCAATGGTAGCTTCATCTATTCCAACCCACCTGCCGGTATCAAGAGTGCAAATATCCGCCCTTGGTTTAAAGAAAGTATGAAAGGTCTTGTACATATTTCCGATGTCTACATCTCAGGCATCACCAAAAGTCCCTGCCTGACCGTCAGCCTTCCCATCTACGATAACTCTGAAATCGTTGGTGTACTTGGTGCTGACCTTGCTATACAGGTATAACCTTTGGATCTATTACTTTCCTAAGAATGACTAAACCCAAAAAAATCCCAAAGCTATTTGCCTTGGGATTTCTTTGAGTGTAAAATGGTTAACTACCACGCTTTTAGAAAGATATGATAATACCGCCTTCATTCGCATACGTAGAACTAAGACCACGCATCTTCAAGATGATAATATCCTTAAAATCATATAATTCACTGGCCAGTTCCTTGACATACTCTGCACGTTCTAAAGCATTGCAATGGGATATGGCTAGTATTTTGTCTTTTGATATCGTGCCTACTTTTGGCATGCTGTTCACCATCTTCGCTAAAGCTTTCTTGGTCCCTCTTGCTTTATCCACCATGTCAATGGTGCCTTCCGGTGTTGCTTTTAGAATCAACTTAAGGTTAAGAGCTCTAACGATTTTGGCTTTCATAGAACTCATACGACCATTCTTCTCTAAAGTGTCAATTTTATCCAGTACAAAAAGCACCTTGGCTTCATCAATATACGCTTCAACATAATCCACAATCTCTTCAAATGACATATCATCTGCCTCTACCAACTCAAATACTTTAAGGGCAATTAGAACTTCCATAGTCGATGCACCTCTAGAATTAAATATATGCACCTTCTTATTCGGATATTTTTCAAGATACATGGCCTTGGCGTTCATGGCGCTGTTGTAACTGCCACTCAATTCAGAAGACAGGGTTATTCCAAAGACCCATTCATGATCACCTTCAAAATGGTCTAAATAATCCTGAATCGATGGACAAGCACTTTTGGGAACGTTGCTGCTTTGGTCAATTTTCCTAAGGTAATCCTCTAAGTTTAAGTTCTCATCATCCACGTACTCTTCCCCATCCAAAGTAAAAGTTAATGGAGCTATGGCTATGTTCATCTCTTCTTCCATCTGTTTGGTAATGTCGCAACTGCTATCGCCAACTATTTTATATTTCATACACATTCTCCTTTGTTTACATAAAGATATGAAAACCATCAAGCGCAATGTCATGCGGTTATCATGTAGTATCTATTACTACATATTATATCACAAATGCATATGAAAACCAAATATCAAGCTCTATTTTCATAAAATACTTTGAATACCTTTATTACGTCCTCTAGGTCCTGAACCCCCATTAATTCTCTTGTGGCATGCATAGCCAACATCGGCACCCCTACGTCTACGGCTTTTATAGGTAGATACTTCGTGGCAATCGGTCCTAAAGTCTTACCACCCGGTATATCTGATCGATTGGCAAACTTCTGATAAGGTACATCTGCCTTTTGACACAGTTGTTGAAAAATCCCGGATGTAACACTGTCTGTGGCATAATTTTGCTTGGCACTGATTTTGATTGTAACCCCTTTATTAATAACAGGGAAGTTCGTTATATCACAAGATGCTGTCGCATTGGGGTGCGTCGCATGAGCGCCGTCTGCCGATATCATAAAGGACTGATCCAACATTCTATAAATCTGTTCCGGCAAACCATTTAGGCCATGCCCTATCCTTTTGATGATCTGATGTAGCAAATCACTGTCTGCACCTTGTTTGGATGTACTACCGATTTCTTCATTATCAAAACATACCGCCATATTAATACCATCATAATGACTGCTTTCAATTAACGCCGTCACACTGCTAAAGACCATGGCTAAGTTGTCAATTCTTGGGGCTGAAATCAAGGTTTGATCAAGGCCTATGACCTGTCCTTTTTCTGTTACATACATATATAAATCAAAATCCAGAATGTCAGATACATCACAGGCCAATTTATTTGCCAGTACGCTGATTAAATAATCTTTTGTAACAAACTCATCTTCAATCATTCTAATAATAGGTAACAAATCTTCTTGAGGATTTTTTTCTGTTTCTTTTTTGTCATGTCGTTTAAAGTGAATGGCTAAACTTGGAATAATCATAATCGGATCCCTAAAATCGATTTCCACCACTTTAGGCTTAAACACTTTATCAGATTTTAGAACCACCTGGCCGGACAAAGAAATGGGACGGTCAAACCAGCTTTCTAGAATTGGTCCACCATAGACTTCTGTATTCAGTTTCAAATAACCATGGGTATTAATCTCCGGGTTTGGCTTAATCTTAAAGCTTGGAAAATCTGTGTGGGATGTAATCATCCTAAAACCTTCCTGAATAAAAGGAGCTGTACCTATGGTGAAGCACACCAACATGCTGGGGTAAGGTCGAACGTAATACTTCCCTCCCCCGGCTAACTTCCAATTATCCGACATAAGCAACCCTTCAAAACCATTATTATTTAAGGCTCTAACACTTGTTGTCACCGCTTGAATGGGTGAGGTTGCTTCTTCTATATATTCTATCAATTCTTGTGAATAATTTCGCATATGACACCTCCTATTGGATAGTTTAACAGAGGCTTTATAGGCTGTCAATCAAGACAAATGGGTCAAGATTGACACTATGGATTGCAACTTTCTCCTCAAAGACTTATAATGGAATCATTCTAGCTTATGAGAGGAATCACATGATTGGATTAATTGCTGACGACACAAAAACCTTTATGAACCAACTGATTAAAACAGATGTTTTTGATAATTTTCTGGTCTTATCTCTTGACTTAGATACCTTGTGCCGATTTTCCGTTGATGGGGCTGTTAATTCCGGTTATATGTCTAAGGAAGATGCTGATATTCAATCGATTGATGAATATGTCGCTTGGACCTATGTTAAGCCTGTGGTGGCCACCATTTTAAAACAAAGTCTAAGACCCACCGGTATGAAGCTTACCTTAACCCTTTCTCAGGACGCTACTGAAGAAATATTAAGACGTCATGGCCAAAGTCATTTGGGACATCCCATCAAAGGCTTCATCTTGAATATTCTATTTGACGGTCAACATGTCAAACTTACCACCGGTGTGAACTATAATCAGTTTACCTTGGACAAATCCCTAGAACATGCCTTTGATGCCATGATTACCCAGTTCTTCAAAAAAAATGAACTGATTATGATTAAAATATAATCATACTATTTAGCACTCTTGTGATGAGAGTGCTAAATTTTTCTTGACATTCTTTATTGGAACGACTATCATATACATTGGATATGATTATACGAATCATAATTACATACAAGAGGAGGTTATAGCATGAGCATTGAAAAAGGAAGCTTGTCTATACACAGCGAAAATATTTTCCCAATTATTAAAAAATGGTTGTATTCTGACCATGATATCTTTGTAAGAGAATTAATTTCAAATGGCAGTGATGCCATAACCAAACTAAAAAAGTTGGTAACGATGGGTGAGGTGGATCTCCCTTCTGATGAAGCTTACAAAATTATTGTACGTTATGACGAAAAGGCAGGTACCTTGACCTTTACGGACAACGGTATCGGTTTGACCGCTGAAGAAGTTAAAAAGTACATCAATCAAATCGCTTTTTCAGGTGCCGAAGATTTCTTAAACACCTATAAGGATAAAGCAGATTCCGAGCAAATCATCGGACATTTTGGCCTTGGCTTCTATTCCGCATTTATGGTAGCACAGCAAGTAGAAATTAAGTCACTTTCTTATAAATCTGATGCAACACCTATCCACTGGACTTGTGATGGCGGTACAGAATTCGAACTAGAAGACGGCGACCGAAGTGAAAGAGGTACGGACATCATCCTACATCTAGGAGAAGATGGTAAAGAATTCAAAAACGCTTATAAAATTAAAAGTACCATAGAAAAATATTGTTCCTTCATGCCTTATGAGATTTATTTTGAAGAAGTTGGAAAAGAAGAAGATTCTGTTGAAGATAATGCAGTAGACAAAGATGGCAAAGATACAGTTGTTGAACCAAAGCCGTTAAATGAGGTATCTCCTTTGTACCTAAAACAACCCAGCGAATGTACGGATGAAGAATACAAAGCCTTCTACCGTGATACCTTCATGGATTTTAAAGAGCCTTTGTTCTGGATTCATCTGAACATGGATTATCCTTTCAATCTTAAAGGTATCTTATACTTTCCTAAGCTTGGCAATGAATTTGAAAACATTGAAGGTCAAATCAAGCTATACAACAGTCAAGTTTTTGTTGCAGAGAATATTAAGGAAGTCATTCCAGAATTCTTATTGTTGTTAAAAGGTGTTATTGATTGTCCAGACTTACCCCTTAATGTCTCAAGGAGCTTCCTACAAAACGATGGTTTTGTTAAGAAGATCTCGGACTATATTTCTAAGAAAGTGGCAGATCGTTTAAAAAGTCTCTATAAAAATGAAAAAGAATCCTATGAAAAATTCTGGGGCGACATTCATCCCTTCATCAAATTTGGTGGGTTAAGAGACGAAAAGTTCTATGATAAAGTCAAAGACATCCTATTATATAAAACCACAACCGGTGATTATGTCGTTCTAAATGACTATCTAGAAAGAAACAAAGAAAAACATGAGAATAAAGTCTATTATGTAACCGATGCTGTTCAGCAGGCTCAGTATATTAAGATGTTCAAAGACCATGACATGGAAGCGGTTATCTTGGAGCATAACATTGATCAGGCTTTTATCTCTCATATTGAAGCCAAGACAAGTGATGTTAAGTTTGCGAGGATTGATGCTGATCTAACAGATGTAATGAAAGAAGAAATACACGAAGATGATCAAGAAGCTCATGATGCCTCTGCTGAGCAGCTACAAAAACTTTTTGCAGACGTTCTGTCAAAAGAGGATATCAAGGTTCAACTGGAGTCTCTCAAATCAGAAGATATCTCTGCCGTTATTGTGCTCGCAGAAGAATCCAGAAGAATGCAGGACATGAGCAAGATGTACGGCTTTATGGGTATGGGACTTGGGGATATGCCAAGTGATGAAACTTTGATTCTAAATAAGAAAAACAAGATTGTTAACTTTATACTCACCAACCACGGTGAAGCAGATAAGAAGGAAGATGTGAAGCTTTTCTGTGAACATTTATATGATTTAGCACTCATGAGCCATAAACCTCTTGACGCTGAAGCTATGACAAAATTCATTCAACGTAGTCAGTCCTTATTAACACGTATGATTTAAATTAAATATACAACAAAAAACAGCCTCAAGATTCGGATAAAAGCCTGATTCTTGGGGCTGTACTAATTCAATTTATTTGACAGTCGAGTGAAAAAATGATAAGATTAACTCAATTTTATACGTTGTTTTGAACCTTATTGTTCATCAACGAAAGTAGAGGCGCGATAGCTAAGAGTCATTATATGGATGCATTCAGGTGCAGATGATGTATAATTAAAGGAGATGTCGCCGAAGGTTTGGGTTACCTGTAAGCCCCTTCCTGGGCAACTGGTTAACAACCATTTGACTGTCGTATACCTTGTGTGTATGAAGTGCTGCTTGTGTCTTATCATTCTGAGAATGCACAGTCGCACTTGTTGACTGTTTTTTATTGTCAAAATATGGTAAAAGTCACTCACTCATTGTTTCAAACTTTAGGAGGAATCTAAATGTCAATATTTACCGGATCGGGCGTAGCAATAGTAACACCAATGAATGCAGATGAAAGTGTTAATTATAACAAATTACGAGAACTGATTGATTTTCAAATCGACCACGGCACCAACTGTATCGTTATATGCGGTACCACAGGTGAGGCATCTACACTCACAGACGAAGAACAATTAGAATGTATCCGTGTGGCAGTTGAGCATACTGCTAAACGTGTACCTGTCATGGCAGGTACAGGTAGTAATCATACCGCCCATGGTATCGAACTATCAAAAAAAGCAGAAGCACTTGGTGCAGATGCTTTGCTTCTTGTAACACCTTATTACAATAAAACCACACAAAAAGGCCTCATCCGTCATTATACGGAGATAGCAGCTGCAGTTAACATTCCTATTATGCTCTATAATGTTCCCTCAAGAACAGGACTTAATATAGAACCTTCAACTGCCAAAGTCCTATCCCTAGTTGACAACATCGTTGCCATCAAAGAAGCCAGCGGTAACATTGCCCAAGTGGTCGATCTTGCCCATGCTGTAGAAGGCCGATTGGACATATATTCCGGTAATGATGATCAGATTCTCCCCCTTCTTGCCCTTGGTGGCAAAGGTGTCGTTTCTGTTATTGCCAACATCCTGCCAAAAGAAACCCATGATATCGTGGCCAATTATAGAACCGGTGATTTAGAAGGTGCTCTTGCCAGACAACTTAAGATACATGAACTAACAAAAGCCATCTTCTGTGAAGTCAATCCCGTTCCAATTAAAAAAGCCCTTAATCTTATGGGGATGAATGTTGGGCCTACAAGAGGGCCGCTATTTGAAATGGAACCTGCCAATGTTGAGCATCTAAGAAAAGCTATGCTTGATATGGGCTTGAACTTGCAATAATAAGGAGGTTCGCCATGACACGTATTATTATGCACGGTTGTAACGGCAAAATGGGTCAGGTTATAACCTCATTGGTAGCAGACAATGATCAGGTGACCATTGTCGCTGGTATTGACTCCTATATAGGCATTAAGAACCCTTATCCGGTGTTTGAAACCCCGGATCAATGTGATGTCAAAGCCGATGTCATCATTGATTTCTCAAATGCAAATGCTGTTGATACCATCTTAGACTATAGCGCCAAAACAAGTACCCCTATCGTTGTATGTACCACAGGCCTAAGTGAAAATCAAGTAGCACATCTTAAGGCAATCAGTAAAAAAGTGGCTGTATTGTTTTCAGCCAACATGTCCCTTGGTATCAATCTACTCATTAGTTTGGCTCAAAAAGCAACAAAGATTCTAACCGATGCAGGTTTTGATATTGAGATTATTGAGAAACATCATAACCAGAAAGTGGATGCCCCAAGCGGTACGGCACTGGCCATCGCTGACGGTATTAACTATACCTTAGACCATACTTATAACTATAAGTATGATCGAAGTCCTGAACGTATCAAGCGACCAAAAAAAGAAATTGGTATTCACGCCGTTCGTGGTGGCACCATCGTTGGAGAACACGACGTCATCTTTGCCGGCGAAGATGAAATCATCGAAATCAACCATAAAGCCATGTCCAAACGTATTTTCGCCGTAGGTGCTGTGAATGCCGCCAAATTCTTAGATGGTAAACCTGTAGGTCTCTATAATATGGGTGACCTTATGACATTTTAGCAAGAAAAGAAGCTTCGCTTCGTTTTGTTTCTTTGACTATAGGTGGTGACGTATGGAAATTAAAAATAATCTAATCATTATCAGTGTGGATGCCCTAAATAAGTTGGACTATAAGACCTTATTAAGCCTGCCGACTTTTGCCGGCTTTATTCGTGATGGTGCGCATGTTAAGGAAGTGACCAGTGTTTATCCAACCGTCACTTATACATGTCATACTTCACTGTCCACCGGTCACTACCCTACTGTTCATGGTATCTACAATAACGAACTTCCCGATCCTGCCAAAGCAACCCTTCAAGACTGGCATTGGTATGAGCGGGATATTAAAGTACCTACTTATTTTGATTATGCCATCCAGGCTGGTCTTAAAACCGCTGCTGTTCTATGGCCAGTCATGGCTGGTGCAAATATTAACTATAATATTCCCGAAATCTGGTCACCGGACCATTCCATCAGCCGGCTTAAGCTTTTCTGGGATTATGGCACTAAGAACATGCTTTGGCCTGTGTTTAAATACAAAAGACTATTAAAGGGTACCACCCAGCCTTATTTGGATAACTTTAGCGAAGCTGTTTCCCATTATATCCTTAAGAAAAAAAAACCAAATCTTATGGCCATACACTTTACTGAGCTGGATACCATGCGACATATCCACGGCCTAAAAAGTAAAGAAAGTCTTAAAGCCCTAAAGCGCATTGACCAACGGATAGAACGGTTGATTCAAACACTAGAAAAAAGCGGTCAACTTTCTCATACCAATATTGTCTTGCTGGGAGACCATGGCACCCATGATTTTGATACCGTCATTGAGATCAATAGCTTGTTTAAAAAGGAAGGTCTTCTCACAACTGATGCCGATAATCAGATAATCACTTGGCAAGCCTATGGCTGTACTTGTGGTGGCTCTTGCCAGATTCACCTCCATGAAAAGGCTACAAAAGAGATACAAATAAAAGTCAAAGAAGTCTTAGAGACTTTTACTAAGATGCCTGAAACACCCATACGTTTCATGTTGACCCATGATGAAGCTACCGAAAAATACAAACTCTCCGGTGACTTTACCTATGTTCTTGAAGCCAAAGACCATCATGTTTTTAGAAACACTACTTCTGATCGAATTGTCTTTGATAGCAAGGAAGATCCTGACACTTATATTGGTGATCATGGTTTTATGCCTGAACACTCGGATCAGAAAACCTTACTTCTAATGAAAGGGCCTTCCATTAAAAAAGGTGCTGTACTATTGCACAGTCACCTGATTGATGAAGGACCTACCTTTGCCGCTTTACTAGGTCTAAAAATGGAAAAAGTAGAAGGCAGAGTATTAGAAGAATTGATGAATCCTTAATACTTTTAAGCATGCCCTTTTTTGAATCTGTCCAGTATTTGCTTATAAATGTTGTAGATGAGCTGTTCTTTAATTAGGATTAAGGTCAAACCATAAATCAGCGTACCTATGACAATATCTATCCCAATAATGGCCAGATTACCTTTTGTAGACATGCTTAATATGGGGTTTAGGTATTGATTTAACATATATACACCACCACCCATAACCACTGCAGCCAACAAGGTCTTAAACAAGGTGTTAAAGAATCTATGAAGTGGAAATGAATTAAACTGCCTGCTAAAGAGGAAAAAGCTCAGTATAGCACCACAATAGAAAGCAATAGAAGTACCGTTGGCTATACCTGCAAAGCCGTACTTGCCAACCAAAAGGTTGTTAAGCCCTATATTCATCAAAATAATGAAGCCGCCTATAAGCAAAGGGATTTTTCGAATACCCAGCGTATAGTAGGCTTTATTTAATACATCCACAAACCCGAAAGCAATCATAAAAGAGGTATAGCCGGTAAACGCAATGGTTGTGGCAATTGTGCCGCTTGCATCAAAGACACCCCGTTCAAAAATAAGAGCAATCACGTAGGGACCTGTCAGAATCAGACCAATAGACATGGGAATCAATAGCAACAATACGCTCCTTAGAACGTTTATAACGGATTGATACAAGCCTTCATGGTTTTCATCTAAAAACTTCTCATTGAACTTTGGAAACATAACCGCTGTAATACCATAGACTGTTGTTGTTACTATAGCTTTAAAAAGCATGTTACCATAGTAAATGGCAGAGACATTTCCGTCTCCAAGAAATGAAGCTGCCTTGTTGTCTATGACAATATTAAACTGATGTGTTAATGTGACAAGAATAATAGGAATGATGCCTACAAAAAAACCTTTTAGTGCCGAATGCTTAAAATCAATATGTCCTATAAGAGGCACAAGCTTATGCTTAATCACTGAAGGGGCTAATACGCCCATTTGAAGCAACCATCCAATCATGGTGATTAAGGCCAGACCCGCTATACCATTTGTTTCAATGCCTATCGCAAGATAGATAAAGAAGATTATATTATAGGGGAAACTAATCATCGCAGGTAAGATAAACTTTTCATGGGCCTGCAATGCGCCTACAAAAAGATAGGTTAGAGAAATAAACAAAATGGATGGTATCATAATCCGTGTCATTTGAATGGTCATCTCAAGTTTTTCACCGGTATAACCGGTTGCAAATAACTTTACAACCCATGGCGCCACTATATAATAGGCTATGCCCATCACGAGAGATAAGAAAACCACCGCATTAAAGATACTGCTAATACCCTTAGTATCCTCTTGGTTTTTTCTATAACGAACAAAAATCGGGATAATATTGGTGGCGATGGCGCTACCAATACCAAGAAACACACTGGTGGTCAAACTTAAAGCCATAAAGAATACATCTGATTCAAAATCAGCACCCAACCTATGGCCTATAAAGGTATCTCTTAGTAAACCCACCACTTTGGCAATCAAGGTTAGCCCAATGATGACCACAATCATGTTTAGGGATGAATCTTTTTTATTTCTTACCATGGGAACCTCGCCTTTATCTGGATACGGTTGTCTTAGGATACAGGTCTGTCAATCTATAGGTCATTTTACTGCCTGAAAATATAAAGCTAAGGGTCTGAAAGCTGTCGTACAAGTTCACACTGTTGTTCTCCTCTACTTGGTACAGAAGACCGTTTAAGTCGATGTAACGTACACCATCATACATCTGATTTTGATCTACTTTAGCACCTGCATTAATATAAAAAATATTTTTGCCGGACTTAGAAGCGAACTCTTTTAGCAATTCATGAATCTGTCGACTTTCATGATAGAACAACCCTTTTTCATTATGAATAAGGCTTTTCGTTCCTAGAATTATAATTGAATTTTGAGCCGTCGTTGCCAGTGTCATCTTTAACTTATTCCACTGTGTTTCATCGGTCATTACCATACTACCTGAACCCATAGCAAGAGATATGAGCCTAGCCCCTTCCATGTCCAAAACGCTATATTGGTTCTTATATATATAATGATTCTTAGTCAGCTTACTTCCGTCAATATGGGTCTCACCGGTAAAAATACCATAGCTGGCAGCGTTCATGGTTTCATAGACTTTCCTCATGACAATATCATCTAGCAAGCGGTTTTGCTTAACCGTTGTACCAAAAACATTCACTGTATAACCGGCCCCAGGCAAAGCTTCATATAATGGATCTTTGACATCCGGATCGGATATATTCAAGGTTATACTTGTACGCTTTCCTTGATAATAAGCCGTTAAGGTGGTTTTGCCTCCTTCCATAGGGATGAAGGTATTGTTACCAATCGTACCGAACCCACCTGACATACTCCATGCAATCTGTCCTGAATCAATCGCTATAGGGTTATAATTCATATCTCTGGCTAAGAGCCTAAGACCAATTGGTTTTGAAACCATATACGGCGATCTGTCTACTTTGATCATAAGGTTATAAGCTTCTGTTGCCGGTGCCTCCGACCTTATACCTATTCCGACTGTTGCCTCTGGTATTGCATCATCCATTTGGACATTTCTTTGAGATAAGGTGAAGTCACCCAAACCACGCGTCGCAATAGAAGGTGTTTCAGCTTCATCTATATACAAAGCATCTACAACACCATAATCTAACAAATAATCTTGCATCTCTTCATGGGTAGCGCCAATACTGCTTTGATTATAATCCGCAACCATAAAAATCAATGTACGACGGTCTACAGTAACACCATAAACGGAACGGGCCATTCTTTCATTCTCTTTTTTATTGTTTTCCCCTACTTTTTCCCCGCTTTGAAGCAATACTTCTTCACCATCAAGAGCCTCAAGTAACAGATTCTCATCAATCTCACTGCCGTCTAGTATATCCTTCATTGTACCGCTAACAGCACTGACATAGGTAACATCATGGGCCGTCATTTGAACCAAAGTTTCCATTTCATCTGTATGGTCTTTACTATACAAAGTATCCAGTATTAAAGTTGGTTCTGACAACTCCATTTTGATGACATGAAGATTCACCCAGCCTTTAGCTGTAAGCCTTCCTCTAACCTCATAGGTCAACCCTTTGGCCACTTGTTCTGTCCTGACGTTCTCATGAACCGCCGGTAAAGTTGAAGCCAAGGTTTCTTGTGCGCTCATGATAAATAGTCCTAAAACAATGGCCATGGCCATTAACCCTATGTTTTTTATTTTTATATACCAGGCCTTTAACTGCATCTTTTACACCTTCTTAATATAGCCTTTTATAAGGTCATGATTTTTTCAAGTAGCATTTTGTTTTGATCCGCTTTAAGACGCATCTCTGTTACTTTAGCATGAATGTTTTCTCTAACCTCTTCGTAATGATCGAGAATCTCATTTATAATTACTTTCACTTCTTCAGTCTCAAAATCTGTAACATCTTCAACATAAGGTTGGTTCAGTTCTTTCATATAATACCTGACTTTATGAGAATAAGAGAATCCAATCATAGGGACATCCTTCAATGCTGCATAGAGTAAGGCATGAAGACGCATACTTAGCACCAAAGTCATTTCTCCCATGATTTCAATTAATGTTTTAGCGTCATACTTATGTTTCAATATAACAGCTTCACTTTTCATATGGCTTGAGATGGCTTCGCAAGTGACTAAGTCAGCCGGATGCTTCATCGGTATGAGCACGATTTTGGCATCATGGCTAACACTTAAATAGTCACAAATCTCAGCTATTTTTATACTACAGTGATGGCTGTCCTTCCATTCTCTAAAAAGAACACCCACCAGCCTATCACCTTTTTCTATATGGGCTTCCTTCAGTATCTCATCAACATGAACATCTAGAGATGGAAAAGAAAATACGGGGTCTGCAGTCACATGAATCTCAGGATGATCAATACCCATACGCTTAAGCTCATTTTGAGACATACGTTCTCTCAATGAAATCAAGTCCACTTGATTGACCACTAACTTTGTCAGAAACCTATTGAAGCGGTGTCCAATAGGACCGATGCCATTGGCATAAAGCATGATTTTCTTTCTACATATTTTGGCAAACCATAATATGAAAAGATAGTAATATAAGGACCTGTTACTGGTTTCATCCTGTAGCAGACTACCGCCGCCCATAAGAACGATATCACTCTTATGAATGGCCTTAATGACTTTAATGAAATTAAACTTCTCAACTGCCGCTACACCATATTCTGATCTGGTACTAGATGGGTTATTGGATAAAATAGTGATTTCATGTTCAAGTGAGATTTCTCTAATATCTTTACATATAGAAGTCAAAATGGCATCATCACCTGAATTAAAATAGCCATAGTAGCCGGATATTAATATTTTTTTCATATCAATCAACATCCTTTCTACGGCTACACTTAAACATGGCTACAATCATTGCAGCACAAACCCAGAAATAAATCACCATAAAGGGCAGTTCAAAAATATTTTCAACAAAATTATGTATAAGGACACCAATCATGCCCGAAAAAATCCCATAAGCTAAAATTCGATCTTCTTTTTCACTAATACCAAAAATATAGCGAACACTGTTAAAGAGTAATGTCAAAATGAGCAGCGCAAAAGTTGTGATGCCCACATAACCGGTCTCAATATAAGTCTTTAAGTAATAGTTGTCCATATAAAAAGGTGCAAGGTTATGATTGGTTGCAACCGCACCACCAAATCTACCCAAGCCAAGACCGATGGGCTTATCATTAGTAATTTTATCAAGACCATAATTGTATCTATAGATCCGACCGCCGTTTGCTGATTTCACCCTATATTCTTGTGTAAACATATAACTAAAACGGTTATAAATGCCATCGATATTAAAGAGTGCCGCTAATACCACCGCAAAAATAAACAAAATCATACGTCTTGCCATAAAAATAAAGAAAACGATAATGGAGAAAAATGCTGCAATCCAAGCCCCTCTAGAAAAGGTTACCACAAGACTAACGCCCATTGCCAGTGTAAATACAAGGGCAATTATTTTGAGTAAAATATCTTTATGGGCTATAAACATTGCAAATCCAATTGGTATGAATAGGACCAAAAGTGATGCAAATGCATTAGGACTGTCAATAATGGAATAGGCTCTCGTGGTGATGGTCTCTCCGCTATCTACCCAATTACCCAACATCGGTGCCTTGGTCAAATATTGATAGATTCCATGAAAACCTAAGAGACCTACGCCAACAATAAATGTCCATAGTGTTCTATGGATGGTGATTCTATCTCCTAAGAGTTGCAGCGCTAAATAGTACCAAAGAACATGCTGTACTACCACTCTAAAACCTTCTATGGCAACTGCAAAATCAGGTGAATTAATAAAGACTAACAACATAAAAATCAATGCAAAGAAAGCAATCGGCAGATCCATGGCCGAATATACATACCTTTTATTCCTTATAATACGACTATATACAAAGAATGCCACAATGAGCAAATAGAACAACTCATCCCATATACCGGATAATGGGCCTGCAAAAATCCTAATCAACTTGTCCACATAAACATATAGGGCAATCAAATAAATGAAATTTGCTTCTTTAATAATTGCACCAACAAAACTGTTTGTAGTCACATTCTGGTAGATATCTCTAAAAAATACAACCAGCCAACTTTGATCCCATAGCTTTCGAAATGGCTTGAATGCTTTCTCAAAAAGCTCGTCAACAAACAACAAAAAACGTATCAAAAAGAAATCCATAAACTTTTCCGGATGGGTCATATTATGGCTTTTAGAATTAGGTTTCATGACCTGGCTGTGCTTAGCCATTTCAACCAGATTCACAATAAAATTGAATATGAAGCTTTCATATATCTTTCTTCTAAGTATATCCATGGTTTTCCCCATTTACTCGACTCTTTTAAAATCCACGATGACAGAGGATAGTTTGACCTTTTCTGTTGTAAAGAAAAAGATATTACCTACCACCATCTCTTCTTTTCCCATTTTGTAAACCGGGTCATTATAAGACATTTCTACACGGGTTGTAACCAATGCCTTTTTCTTCAATGGATCCGGTCCAGTTACCATTTGTCCGCTACTGTCAGGTAAGGCCAACATATTATCAATAATCTGAATATCGGTTACCGTACCATTAATGTATTTTTTATCCTCAGCTAGCTTGTCACCGACTTTAATTGAGGCAAAATAATCCTCATGAAAAGGATAGGTTTCGACTGTGAACTCTACCATAATATTTTCTGAATTTGTGCTTAGATTTATAATGTTCTTGCCTGAAAATTTGCTTATGGCACCTAAAATCACCACAATGAGTAACATCAAAAACAATAGATCAAATAAATGTATTTTATTAAATAACTTGCCTTCTTTCGTGATGAGCTTCATCTTAATTCTCCCCTTCAATCATTTGGACGATTTTTGTCAAGGTTACAACCTCATCCGTTTTAAACCAAAAATCCAAGCCTGCTTTGATTTCTTGTCCTGACAGGTCCCTATAGGGTCCATATTTATTAACCTTAGCATCCACCGTAACTCGAACAAGTTCCTTCGTCGGGTTCACCACTTCTAAAAAAACACCGCCACTGGCAATCACTTCCTTGAACTCTTGGACACTAACATCTGTCACATAAGCATCTTGATATCGACCACTTGCTACAAGTTGATCGCCTATCTGTATCCGCTCTCCCATGCCAAGAGGTAACTTATCCGTTTCAACCATAAAACTCACTCTATGGTCTGAGCTAATTGTAAAACCATCATCAACCTGACTTCTTGACATGTACATATAGGCACCAATGAGTACTACTATAATGCCTAGTGCTATTAAAATATCAATGCTATTGATTTTTCTCTTCATATCCTTATCCTCTCAACATTTCTTGATAAATCTCTACATATCTTTTTGCCATCGCTTCATCTGTGAACTCAGTCATAACCTTATCATGCAAGTTCTTTCCAATTCTTTGTGCCAATACCTGATCTTCATATATCTTAGTAATGGATTCTGCCAGCTTTTTACTGTCATTATCCGGAAACAGCAATCCAGTCACATTATCTTCTATTAACTCCGGAATGCCACCTACTCTTGAACCTATAGAAGGCTTAGCAAATCTAGCGCCTTCTAATAATGCGTAGCATACAGCCTCACTGTGAGAGGTAATCGTATTGACATCAATAACTTGGTAAAAGGCATCAATATCCTTCACAAAGCCAATAAGATGAACTGTCTCTTCAAGTTCATTTTTGTGAATATAATCCTCATATTCTCGCAAATATTTTTCATCCCCATAACCGGCAATCCATACAACAATATCTTCTGAATAATCCTTAATAACTTTACATGCTTTTAGAAGGACATCAATGCCCTTGACTGGATGCAATCTGGTGGCTGATCCGACAACAAAGCTTTTTTCTTTGTAGGGTATATTTTGCCTTTTACAAAAAGCTTCTTTTGTGATTTCTGCATGGGACCGATGCTTTGCAATCCCATTATAGGCCACAAAAATATTCTTAAAGCCTCTTCGAATCATGTCTTTTTCAAAGTCTTTGGCCATGGTAATAAAACCATCAAACGTCTTCAGGCTTTTTTTGTTTAGCATGGTAAATAGGATTTTTTTATAAATATTATTGTCAAAATCATGCTCATAATCGCTATGAATGGTGGTGATACGCTTAACATTGGTTTTGTTCTTTAACTTTGATGCAATAAAATTGGCTCTGGCACCGTGGCAATTGATTAAGTCAAAGTTTTCCCTTTGAATATACTCAGCTAGCTTACCAACCACTGACATATCAAAACGATTCTTCTGCCTCATAATGGTTAAATCAATACCCTCTTCCTTGGCTTGTTTTGTAAAATCGCTTTCAATAAAACATACCAATTTGATATCAATCATATCTTTTAGGCACTTTAATAAGGTAATCACACTGGTTTTTGCACCACCGGTATCACCACCACTTATGATATGAAGAACCTTTAGTCTATTGTTGCTATTCTCATTCATAAAATACACCTTTCAATACTGCTTTTCTATAACAGCCTATCATCCCTTAAAACCCCGTCAAGAACCACACTTAATTGCTTGGTTAGATTCACCCGATCATATTGTGAAATCGCTTCATAATCCGGCTGTACTTCAAGTGTTCCTTGCTTCCACCTGCTATAGATGTCACCGATACAAGTTGCGATTTTGTCCACTTCAGTACTATCGATTACGTAGCCTGTTTTGGTCTCTTTGATGACCATCGCCGCTGCACCCTCTTCCGGCACCAAGGCGAGTATGGTCTTTTGGGTATTAATGTATTCAAATATTTTACCTGTATAAAAGTTCTTATCGCCAATACCTTTTCCTACAATTAATAAAAGGACATCCGAGTTTAGGAGAAACTCAATACTTTTCTTGTGCTCCATATAAGAATAGAACTTAACAATATTTTTGTTGCCCAACATACGAGATATTTTTTCTATGTTTTGTTTGGAAAAATCCCCTACAAACTGAAGTAAAATATCCTTCTCATCCACACTTTTTTCTTCTATAGCCTTGTTCAGCGCTTTTAAGAAATAATCCGGCTTTCTTCTACCGTACATAGAACCGGCATACGTTATGGTTAACTTTTCTCTTTTGGTAGAATTGATTTCTAGGCCCTCAAAGTCAGAAACGTCATAGCCATTAGGTATAACAATTGATTTATCTTTTAAGTCATAATCCTCCATAAAGCCTTCCAACATAAAGGGAGAATTTGTTATAAAGTAATCACAGTGGGCAATTACATCGGCTTCCATCTTCTGCTCAGTCTTTTTTCGATAATTGCTGTAATTCATATCTAATATATAGGGATTCTTAGTCCACTCGTCTCTAAAATCAACCACCCAGGGAATGTCTTTATAATGCTTTTTAACATATAAACCTAAAAGATGGTCGCTGTAGGGATAGGATGTACTATAAATGACATCTGGTTGAATCTCTTTTACATATTCTAATATGCTTCTTCTATTTTTTCTATACCAAAGCCATTCACCATCGGGTATAAGCAGTTTTCGAGACAGGAATTTGCCAAGGATGTGAAAAGGCTTTTTCCAATGGGTCAAATCATGACTCTTTGTCCGAATGATACGTACATGGTTAACCTCACCGATTAGGGTTGGGTCGTTGACCCCTTTTTTATGATCTACGGTGTATATAATTGGTTCCCAACCAAACTGTGGCAGGTATTTTGCAAACTTCAAGGTTCTTTGGACACCGGCACCACCCATAGGTGGAAATTGATAAGCCAGCATTAACACTTTTTTCTTTTGCATTAAACAGTTCCCTTTCCAAGCAGATGGTATTCAAAACCTAAAGCGTCAATCTTATCTGCGTCAAAGAAATTCCTTGTATCTAAAATGCGTCTCTCACTAACAAGAGGCTTAATTTCATTAAAATCAATTTCCTCAAAGACTTTATGATTCACACCCAGTATAATCAGGTCTGAATCTGTACAAGCTTCTTTGATGTCCGTTGACAAATACTTAAAATCCTTAACAAAGGGATCAAAGAGGCTAAGTTTAATATCTTTGACTTCTTCCAAAAGCTCTATTAACTCCAATATAGGGCTTTCTCTAAGATCATCTATATCCGGTTTATAGGTTATTCCTAAGATGGTAATCTTTTTCCCCGCTAATTGACCCAGTATCTTTTTCGATTTGGAGAATACATGGGCTGGCATGGCATCATTCGTCTCTCTTGCTAGCCTGATAATTTTTGCTGTTTGAGGGAATTTCTCAACAATAAACCAAGGATCTACTGCTAAGCAATGACCACCCACACCGGGACCCGGCATGTGAATATCCACCCTAGGGTGTTTGTTAGAAAATGTTCTGACATCCCAAGCATTTATACCCAGTTCTTCACATATCAGTGCCAGTTCATTGGCCAATGCAATATTAACATCCCTGAAGGTGTTCTCCATCAGTTTACACATTTCTGCCGTTGTCGGGTCCGTAAGGAAAATCTCCCCTTTAACAAAAGATTCATAGAGTTTTTTGACTTTTTTTGAGGACACTTCATTAATACCACCAACGATTCTGTTGTTTTCTACCAGTTCTATTAAAATCTTGCCTGGAATGACGCGTTCAGGTGAATGGGCCACATACAAATCTTCGTATGGGTTCAAATCAGATTCATCTAATATAGGCATCATCAGTTTTTCAACTGTACCTGGTGGTGACGTGGATTCTAGGATTACCATATCATTCTTCTTAAGATAAGGTACTATACTTCTTGTTGCCGCTTCCACATAATCCATCATGGCCGTTTTATCTTCATTGATTGGCGTTGGAACCGCTATAATAAAAACATCCGCTTCTTCAGGCGTTGTTTTTGCCTTCAACTTACCAAGGTTAACCACTTCATAGACCAAAGCATCTAAATATGGTTCTTCAATAATGATTTTACCTTCATTTAAACTGTTTACAACCGCTTCATTAACGTCTACACCAATAACCTCATGCCCATTGTTGGCAAACATAGCCGACGTTGGTAAACCAATATATCCAAGTCCCAGTACACATATTTTTTTCTTCATAGCTTCCTCCGGTTATTTCATATTTTATGTTTGGTTAAAGGGCCAAAATCTAGTTTGACGTCTTCACCTATTTATAACAATTTATTTATGGTTAAGTTATTAACAAAACTACTTATCTATAATACCATAATGGCTTATATTTTCAAAGTGGTTGATGGTTTCTGTTGCCGATAATTTTTGCCGGTACACCTCCGACGATATCATAGTTAGCGACATCCTTTGTCACGACAGCACCTGCACCAATAACCGCACCTTGACCGATTCTAATACCCGGTAAAATAATTGCTCTGGCACCAATCCAGACATCATCTTCAATGACAACCGGCTTTGGAGGTGTTTCCCCACTATCCATCATGGGTATACTTATATTTTGTATATTATGATTCCTCGTATAGATGATAACATCTGGGCCCATCATTACATATTTCCCTATGCTAAGTGGTCCCTGAATGCGTGCATTTATACCAACTCCGGAGCGATCACCAATTGATATTCCTCTACCTTTACCAAAAAAAACATTCTTCTCTATATTCACATCCTGCCCCACCACATCAAAGATTCTCTTGACTAAAAAAGCTCTGATTCTTTTGGAACCAAATGTTAGGATACCATCTGATGATGGCATTCTTTTCCCTATCAAATAGTACAACATCAAGTATAGATTCTTCATACTCACCCATCCTTTAAAAATTCTTTAATATTTTTAAGTTCTCCAAATATGTATAGCAGTCCAAAATAGATAAGACCACCAGAAACAATACCAATAATGGTACTCATATTACTATATCCCATCCAAAAAATAACGCTTTTAACGACCCCTCCCATAATAAAGGCCGATATCACAATCTTAAATATAACCTTTGGCTCAAGAATAAAGGGTATGGCTTTATTTCTAAACACGTAGCTTAATGCAAAATAGATTAAGTAAGCAAACAATGTGGTATATGCTGCAAATATATAACCATATCTCCCGACAAATAGAATATTCATCACCATATTAAACAAAGCAGCAATGAAACAGTTTTGCAAAATATTAAATGTACTTCCTTTAAGTTCCCAACCTTTGTTGACATATTCAGTTAACCCAAGAAAAAACATCCCAAAGGCAATGATACCAATGACATGGCTACCTCCGACATACTTATGATCTAAGAACAATGTGGCTAAAGGCTTTGCAATCACAAAAAGCCCTACAGCAGCCGGCAAGGCAATGAGAATATAATTCTTTGTACCGTTTTTCAACAGTCGACTCACTTTTTCTTCTTCTTGTTCATTGTAAGCCTGAATTAGATTCGGATAATAACTTCTGTTCATACCAATCATAATCATGGTAAAAATTGCTGCCGGTAAAGCATAGTTGGCACCATAGATCCCTACATAGGATTTGTCAAAATAATAAGTGATTACATATCTGTCTGAAAAATTTAATAAGGCCATGGTGAGCGTTAGTCCGATTAATGGAAAACCATATCTTAAAAAGGTTGTTAAAATCTCCATAGAGACACTTTTGAATCGAACTTTATGCCCAACATCCAGGGCTCTTACGGCAACTAAACCAGTTGTTATGTCAATAACGCCATGGGATAACAAAATAGCTAAAACCGTGTTACCTATCATCCTGAAAATCAGAACTGTTAATAAGAGTTTACCTATAGAAGCTGTTAACAAAAGAATAATATTTAAGCCTCTTTTGTCCACAAACAACAAAAGACTTAGTATATTCTGATTAAAACTGTATCCAACAAGTACCATCAGAATCGCCAACATTAAAGGTAGGTTCATCTGACCAAAAACGCCAGGTAGCAAAAATGCTGAGACAATCATCACCAATGATGCAAGGATTATTAGCAAAAACCAGCTCACAAAATAAGTTGAAAAAAAGCCTTCTCGCTCTTCCTGATCACTATTGACATACTTGCTGATATACCTAATGGAAGCGTTGGCAATCCAGCCTATAAGCAAAAGGTGGACAATATTGATATAAGGATTGATTAACTGGTATTCGCCGTAGATGTCTGTAGAAAATAAGCCGGTATATACCCGGAGGGTCAAAATACCGACAATACCTTCAATGATTTTGACAGGTAAATAACCAAAAGATGAATTATGAATCCTTTTACTAAGACTTAAAAATTTCATGCGTATGCTCCATCGGTTTTATTCGGTGCTGACTGCAGTATACAAATTCTCAATCTTATACTGCAACTCATTTTGATCCATATAAAAATTCAACACATAAAACTGGTTGTTAATGTTTAAGGATCTCCCTTGTGCATTATACCACAATCCGTTCATATCTACATACCGAATTCCTTCAAGATAGTTAATGCCGAATGTATAGCCGTTGGCATTAATATAGAAAACATTTTTGCCTGTCTTTTCCTTATAGTCTCTAAGCATACTATGAATTAATCCGGCTTCTCTTTTATCTGTGAAGTTACCGGTTTTGACCGGGCTGTTATTCCCAATTAGGATAATATGCTTTTGATTTGTATTTGAAAGCTCTGCTTCTAGTTTTTTAATCTGAGCTGTGTCTGTTTTATACAAGGAGTTCTTAGAAGTGGATAAGTGAATTACCTTCACTTCCGGATGATTACTGACTTTGAACTGATCTTGCCAGATCTCCGTCTTACCCTTTAACTTGCTTGCATCCACATTTGAATAACCTGAATAGATGGCCAGGTCGCTTTGATTCATAAATTCATAGGCTTTTGCCATCACAACTTCATCCAACAAGGAGTTACGGCCACTTGTGGCTCCAAAAATGGAAACGTTAAATTTTCCATCTAAGGCAATATCCTCTTGTAAAGGATCCTTTAGGCTATTGACATCATAGCCTTCCAAATGACTCGTTTCAAAAGGTATGCTTTTTTCAAGCACATCAAAGTACACACTGCCTTGAATGTCAGCTTTGGCGTTGACACTGGCAACATAAAGTCTTTCTATTGTAATTGGGTAAGATACTTCTGCCGGTATGACTGCTGTCAGCTTCTTCCAACCTTTAAAATCAATAGCATTAGTAAAAGTGATAAGGTGAGATACATTCCTACTATCTACTATCTTACCTCTAAACATGAGGCCACTGTTGTCACCATATAACTGAAGGGATAGACTATTGATCTTAGATGGAATTATAATAGGATTGTTTTCAAATACCGTGTAAACCGCTTGGGTCATTTCTGCTTTTTTAAAGCTATAATCCAGCTTAACTGAGGTCTTTTGTGAAGCTTCTACAATCTGGGCGTTGTCAAGCGTCGTCTTCCCTACTGCCGTTTCAGGATAAACCATGGTTGTTGGTACAAAATTCTCAAAATCTGTTACCAACGCCTTTTGTTCGCCAACAATAATGTGTCCTGTCACTTCAATACCATTTAGGCCGATGGTTACCTTTGTCGTACCTACGTTCTGACCTGCTTTAAATACACCGCCTACAAATTGACCAAGACTAGGGTTTTCCACTTTGTAGGTCGCTTGCTTAATATCAATAGCGGTTTTATAACCGTCTCGGTCTGTTGCAAGAAGACTAAACTGTCCTGTACCGTTTTGAGGTACCTGAAGTACTTTGTGACCAAGGGCGAGACCAATATAACCGTCTATGGCATTGATGGTTGTAGATGCCGTTTTTCCGTTATAATGAACAAAGACCGTCCCTTTACCAGCAATGGTTGGCACATAGGTCATACCGTTCCAATTACCACGTAGGCCATCTACTGTAAAACTCACGCTATTGTTATCTATGGCAATCGGATTGTAGTATTCATCATAACCCAAGACTGTGAAGGTAATAGGTTGATTAATCATTGTCCTGTTTTTATTGGGTACCAGAACAATATTTTCCAGTTGACCTACAGGTGCTGTCGTTACAAAGCCTAAAGCGTTTACCACTTTACGCTCAGCACCATCCGATGGTTTGCTCACAAGGTTTGAAGTAAAAGTACCCAGTGGTCTTGACACCATACTCGAAGAACCCCCACCGTCATAATGAATAGCATTATAGGCGCCATATTCCAACATGTATTTTCCTAATTCCCCGTGGGTAGTTCCTATACTTTGTCCTCGACCGTCTACCACCATAGCAATTAAGTAGTCCTTGTTTTGAGTAATACCTACCGCGGTTCTTGGAGCATTGGTGTTTTTCGTTAAAATTGTTCCTTTTTCTACAATGGTGCCGTTTTCAATAATCTTACCACCGCCGCTTAGAATCATCTTAATCGAGTTATCGGCCATACTGTTGGCAATACTTAATGTTACTTGTTCACCAATTTTAAAGGTTTCAAAATAGATTTCATATAAGCCTTTATACATGGAAATTATATAGCCATTATCCGGTATGGCCACATTTTCCATTGGCATCTTATGATCAACAATCACACCATCTACCACTACCATCTTATAAGAGTTATTGATGCGTAGACTTTCAGCTGTAGTTTTAACTGCTTTTTGATCAAAAATTACCGGTTTTACTTGTACATTGATTTTGTTGATACCATATAGATCCATCTCAAGGCCTGATGCGTTCTTAAGACGGATATCGCTACTAAAAAAATCCAAGAAAATAGATGCTTCTGTTTGAATCAAGGAAGCTACGCCTTTGTCATAATGGTTATAGAGATCTTGAAGCACAACATAACCATCTTTGTATTCAGTACCAATAATATCCGAAGGGTTGTCTTTCATATTAAAAAAAGATGCATTAATCCCTGCTACAGTTTTTGCAGATTGGTTGACCATCGAAGAAACTGTGCGTTTTTCACCGAAAACATTTGGCGACCTTAAAATATCCAAATCCACATACGGGTTATTTAAATCCATTTTTAATACATGAATATCTACCCAGCCTCGACTGGTAAGCTTAGCTTTGGTTTCGTAGGTAAGCCCACTGGTCACTTGCTTCTGTGTTGTTTTTTCATAGTAGGTTGTATCATTTGCTTTAACTACCATCGTTAGGGGTTGTATTGTTAGGGCGCTTGCCAATAATAAGGACATGGCACCTCTCATAATTTGCTTTTTTTTCATCATTTCTTACCCTCTTCTTCGTCTTAATTCATTAATCCTCATATGATCAAATGGTCAAAACTAAGTCGCATGTTTTAACCCTTCTATAGTTCAAGTATCGATTTATTCTAACATACTTGCCTAGTGTTTTATATGTTTTTTCAATAACAATTCAGTTAAAATCTTAGTACACTTTCTATAGTTAAATACGTGATCTATTTACAAAATCTGTATCTCATGATGTCAGTTCCCTTTTTCACCATAGTTTGGTATAATTAAGTATAGAGGCTATGCCTCGCCATGAGCTGTTCCCCAACACGTTACATTAAGCAATCAAATTCCACTTAGGCAAGCCCTATTTGTCAAAGGAGTCTCGATGACCGAATATACACGCAAACGTATTAGTGTGAACCAAATAAAAATACATATGGAATTAGCGGAAAATGTTATTGCTCCAAATGGTATGCTTTTAATCCCTAAGGATACATCCATTACTGAGAAGCATATATTTCGCATGAATCTTTATCAAATTCTAAGTGTTGTTATTAAGGAGTTTAGCCCTGCCCTTGATGTAGCCGAGAAGCTTACCAAACAAGAGCGTCAGGCTTATGACACTGAGCATCCTACTTTTGACCAATATTCCAGTGTTGCATATGAACCCAAAACTGTGAATTATCAGAATTTTAAAGAGACTTTTGTACAAGAGGAATCATCTGTTAAAAATGAACTCTTAGCCATCAGTGATGGCAAAAGTATTAACCCTGAAAGATTAATCAAAAGCACCGAAACCCTTATGGGGTCTTTGAGGCTTAAAAGTGAGCTTTTTAATTATATGAACCATTTAAGATCTGATATCGGTCACACTTATGTCCATTCACTGAATATTTCTATGCTATGCAATATATTTGGTCATTGGCTCAAAATGCCTTCTGATGAGATTGAAGATTTAACCTTAGCCGGTTTGGTTCATGATATTGGCAAAACCCAGATTGATCAAGCCATCTTAAATAAACCGGGTCGCCTTAATGAAGAAGAATTTGCAGTTGTTAGGCAACATGCTCTTTTAGGTTATAACCTTCTAAAAGATCAGAACATCCCTGAAAGGGTCAAACAAGGTGTTCTTATGCACCATGAGCGCAACGACGGTAGTGGTTACCCCTTTGGCCTTAAAGGCGATTCCATCTCTGACTTCGGTAAAATACTGGCCATATTAGATACCTATGATGCTATGACTTCTAATAGAACTTATCACAAGAAATTCTCACCTTTTAAGGTCATACAGATGTTTGAACAGGAATCCTATGGCTTTTTAGATGCGCGGTATTTGTACATCTTCCTTGAAAATATTGCACACAACTACTTAGGCGAAAGTGTAAGACTTTCCGATCAGCGTGAAGGTAAGATTGTTTTTATTCATAACACCTCTCCTTCTAAGCCCATTGTTCAAATTAATCAAGAAATCATCGATCTTATGTCTTCAACTGACCTAACCATAGAAGAGATTCTATAAATACCAAAATA
>NZ_JARGDP010000200.1 GCF_029210395.1 Petrocella sp. FN5
GAAGAAGCTGTTTCTAAAAATACCTATTACAGGTTTTTGAACACTTCAACCTATAACTGGAAGAAATTCCTGTTATTGCTGTCAGCAAAGGTTATTTCCATGTTCAACCGCCTTACAAGACCAGAAAGAGTTAATGTACTGATTCTAGACGATTCCATTGTCACGAGAAACCGAAGCAAGTCGGTTGAGTTATTGGCAAAGATCTACGATCATGCTTTTCATCGGTATCAGAGGGGTTTTACAATGCTGACCCTTGGGTGGTCTGATGGTTACAGCTTTATCCCTACTGGTTTCACAATGCTTTCTTCCAGAAACGAAAAGAATCGTTTTCAGGAAACAAGTAACGAAATCGACAAACGCACCAATGGTTACAAGCGCAGGAAAGATGCTCTCCTGAAAAAGCCAGAAGCCGCTGTACAACTTATCAAAGAAGCTCTAGCCGCTGGAGTTTCTGCTGATTATGTCCTTATGGACACTTGGTTTACCACTGAACCTATGATTAAAGCTATTCTTAACGAAGGACTTGATGTTGTAGGCATGGTCAAAAAGGGAAATGCCAAGTATTGTTATAAAGGCAAACGTTACAGCCTAAAAGAGCTTCGTAACCTAGTCAAAAGAGAATGTGGCGGTGGTATCTTTGGGTCAATTAATGTTACAACTAAAGATGGTATACCTGTGAAGGTTGTTATTGTCAGAAACCGTACCAATAAAGGTGAATGGCTTGCTGTCTTAAGCACTGATCTATCAATATCAGACGAGGAAATCATCCGAATCTACGGCAACCGATGGAGCATTGAAGTATTTTTTAAGTCTGCCAAGTCATTCATGAAGCTTGGTAGTGAATTCCAAGGCAGAAGCTACGATATGATTATTAGTCACACAACCATCGTCTACTGCAGATACATCCTGCTTGAATGGCTGCGCAGAGAAGAAAACGACACCAAAACTTTTGGTGAATTATTCTTTAGATACTGTGAAGACATACAAGATATGGACTATATAACAGC
>NZ_JARGDP010000201.1 GCF_029210395.1 Petrocella sp. FN5
ATATCGTATTTTGGCAAAAATCGAAGATAAAAAGATTCTAATTACAATCATAGAGCTAGGTCACCGCAAAGATATTTATCAATAACAACCGGAACCAGAGGGACAGTTCCTTCGGGTTGTAAGACGTATTAAAAGTTAATACAGTATAAGCAAGACCCGTTAATCATGAATTTGGCTAGCGGTCATTTTTTACCTATATGTGAAATAGAAGTTTAATAAATACTCTTAGAATCTAAGTCGTTATCGATATTTAGCTTTATGAATTTGTCAATACAATGTAAATACTATGTATTGACTAAATGATTATACTGAATTATAATAATGATAGAAGGGAAGTGATAAGATGAAGCAGACAACAATAAGCATACGTATAGATGATGAATTAAAAAAAGAGATGGAAGAAACTTGTAGAGAACTAGGACTTAATATTACAACAGCTTTTACTATATTTGCAAAGAAAATGAGTCGTGAGCATAGAATTCCTTTTGAAGTATCCATTGATCCTTTTTATAGTGTTAATAATCTAAAAGCAATTGATGAATCGATTGAACAGATTAAACAAGGTAAAGTTATTTCTAAAACAATGGAAGAACTTGAGGCAATGGAAAATGAGTAGATTAATATTTTCAGAACAAGCATGGGAAGAGTATTTATATTGGCAGACTCAAGACAAAAAGACATTAAAAAGAATTAACAAATTACTGAAGGATATAGAACGGAATGGAAATGATGGTATTGGTAAACCAGAGTCGCTTAAATATAGAAAAGGCTGGAGCAAAAGAATAGATGATTGTAATCGACTGGTCTATGATTTAGAAGATGGTTTAATTGAAATTATTCAATGTAACAAAACCAGAGGGACAGTTCTTCCGGTTTGATGGTGTAACAAAAGTTAATACAGTATAATAGAGACCTGTTAGTCACGAAGTTGGCTAGCGTTTTTTTTTGCTTTTAAAAAGCTATTTTGTGTATAGTTGCTAAAAGTGTGTGAATGTAGCAACCACA
>NZ_JARGDP010000202.1 GCF_029210395.1 Petrocella sp. FN5
ATTGGCTAATTTAGAAGTAATACTATATAGAAGTATACAATTAAAAGCAATAAAATATAGAAGGAGCTACAAGACTGGAAGGTTTGTGGCTCCTTTTCACTTTATTTGTATAAGCTTTGTTGACAGCCTATGCATTCTAGATTAAACTAGTAGTAGTATAGAAGACAAAAAATATGTAAAGTTAAATAAAGCGTTAGATAACAATTCATCAGAAATTGATTATATAATGCTTATTTTTATTTCTCCAGGAAAGTATATGCTATGTAACTATCAAGGAAATCTTTCCTGACGGAACAAATTGCTTTGCAAAGCGAGGCATAGCCTCTTTGTTCTTTGATAAATTGTTATGAACTTCAATAAGCGAGGAAGGAACTCGAGATGACTTTGCTAAGAAATCTATTTGCCATGTTATTTGGCGTCATTATTATACCTACACTTATTCTTATGTCGATCAATTATTATCAAACAAAAACTTTTATTGAAAATGAAGCAAAACTAAATAATCATCAGATAGTAAAACAAGCGAAAGTGGCCACGGACTCAATTATTAGTCAAACTGAAAGAATTTCTGAACAGGTGGCCATAGACCGTTCTACTCAACAATTCATGTTCGAGCAAATAGATTCAACCAACTATGATGACTATCAAATAATTGATGATGTTTATAATGTGATGACGAACTTTATGGTTGGAACTCAGTACATACAGGAAATTTCGATTTATAAATTAGAGAGCAATCTTCTTATATCAACAGCAGAGACACAGCAACCGGCTGTTAGTATTAAAACGGAAGAATATATAAAAAAGTTATCTGACGCTTCACCAATGAAACTTTGGATTGAACCAAATGCTTCAGGTGTTTACTGGGAACAATTATCTGATTTTCATTATGTCCGATTTATATATTCCAATGTAGATGAACTTGTTGGATTTGTTGTTATAAAACTAAAAAGCAATGATTTTAATAGGTTAATAAATGAGATGTAT
>NZ_JARGDP010000203.1 GCF_029210395.1 Petrocella sp. FN5
TATATTCAAATCTTCTAGGAAACGCTAGATTAAAACAGCACTTCCACCAACATAGACCTGCATTGTATCATCACCTGCAACCCTTACTTTTACCATTATTTTCGATGGTCTCATCATGCTATAGCCTTGCTCTATGACGAAATCTCCATGGAATTCATGCTTTTGATATTTCATCAAGTAACAGGCTAAGGCTGCATTGGCTGTTCCTGTTGCAGATTCTTCATTGATACCATATCTTGGAGCAAAATTCCTTACATGTGCCTCACCGTCAGATAGGGTTTCTAAACAAAAAGCGTGAATACCGACGACGTTATGCTTTCTGCTTATAAGGTTAATCTTTTCAATATTAGGCCTAAGCCCTAATAATGTCTCTAAGTCTTTAACTTGTAAGATGATGTCTTTAAGTCCCGTTGATACAATCTGTATTGGCATATCGCCGATATAGTCTCTCTGAAAACTATCAAAACATCCTTCAATCTCATTCTTATCCAAGATCTCATAATACTTGGGTGCATTCTGCTCCATGTAAACATAGTCATCGAGTACCTGAAGTTCTAGAATGCCTGCCTTTGTTTCTTGAGTATAATCTCCAACCTTAATGATGCCTAGGTCTCTTAATAAGTTAAAGGTAGCAATGGTGGCATGTCCACATAGATCAACTTCATCCGTTGGGGTAAAAAATCTAACTTTAAAATCAGCTTTCGTTGATTTCATAACAAAAGCCGTCTCAGAATAGCCTACATCTTTTGCAATTCCCAGCATTTGTTCTTCTGATAATGAATCCGCATCTAAAACAACACCGGCTAAATTGCCACCATCCATACTGTCTGAAAACGCAGTCACTCTATATATATGGTTTGTCATAATCCGCTTCCTCCGTTAATAATTTAGCTTTTCCATAGGATTTTCATTTTTGTTATTTTCTTCTAATATTTTTGGAACTTTGCTTTTTTATAACTCAAT
>NZ_JARGDP010000204.1 GCF_029210395.1 Petrocella sp. FN5
AAAACACAAAAATCATAATGTAAGGTTAAAGTGTCAAAATTAATAGTTGAACTTTTGCATACAATCCATAGTTATGAAAGTATCAACGTAACTATAGATTGTAAGCAAATTAGAGAAACTAAGTTATGTCATTTTAACCAGGTTAAAGTGTCAAAACTAAATAGTTATGGTAAAATTAAGAACAGAAGGAAGAAGAAAAAGAAGAAAGATTCTAATAGGTGACCTATGAAACAGGAAAAATTAAATAAAAATACAACAGCCTTTACATTTGATGATTTGGAAGGCTTTGATACGAGTATATACGTAATAGAAAAAGAAGAACGTGTTTATGTAGTAGACACTTTTTGTGGGCCAGAAGCCATGTTCCCTATAATTAAAACGTTTCCATCTATGAATACAAAAGAAGTGGTGGTCATTAACACACATTTTCATTGGGATCATATATGGGGTAATGGGGCATTTAAGGATAAAAAAATCATAAGTCATCGTATGTGCAAGTCTTTGATAAGAGACCAGTGGCATAAACAAGTGTCAAGAAATGAAAAGTATCAAATGGGTAATGTTCAGATGGTATTGCCGAATATAACATTTGAAGATCGATTAGAATGGGAAGATGGTATTTTATTGTTTCACTCGCCAGGTCATACAACGGATAGTATATCCTTATTCGATTATGAGTCAGGTTTACTTATTGCAGGTGACAACTTAGAAGAGCCTCTAATTTACGTCGAAGCGCAGGACTTAGAGACCTATATAGCAACATTAGTAAACTATAAATCTCTAAATCCCAAGAAAATAACGGCCTCTCATACTTTACACATAGAAAAGCATATGTTAGATGAAACCATCGTCTACCTTAAAACGCTTAAGTCAGGAAAGCCTATGACCTTTAAGAATGAAAATAAGCAAAACATACATATGACCAACTTGAAAAACTTAGAGAGAAAAAGCAAT
>NZ_JARGDP010000205.1 GCF_029210395.1 Petrocella sp. FN5
AGTAGAGGCCTATAACACATATAAAACAACCGACCTTGGCAACACATGGGCCAAAGAAGGGTATAAGACAAACAGTGCCGGCATCCATCTTATGGAAGGGGATGTGGTCTTCTACCATGTGGACCGTAGGGCCAGTGGCCATTATCGTTGATAAAAAGCAGTCAAAGTGTATATATGATAAGCCATAACTGTGTATTATATATATAAATCGATGAAACTTTGTGGATATATTGACTATTGAAAAAGACAGGCATATAATTATTCTCGGATGATTTCGTGGAATAAATAGGATGCTTTGAAACCAAAGGAACAGACATATCACAAAAGTATGCCTGCTGACATTCATAGGTTCCATGTTATAGATAGATGAATACGTCAAACGATATAGTTTTGACCATTTAACCATGAATATATTTGCAGGAGGTTACATATGTTATCTTATGGTTTTTTCCTTGATCTAGCCATTATTTTGTTGAGCACAAAATTATTTGGTCTTTTAACAAGACGTTTGCAGATGCCCCAAGTAGTGGGTGCACTGCTAGCTGGTTTGCTTTTAGGTCCTACATTTTTGAATATTTTACACGAAACCGAATTCATTGATAAAATGGCCGAGCTTGGGGTTATATTGTTGATGTTCACAGCGGGTATGGAAACGGATGTCAAAGAGCTGAAACGAACCGGTAAATCCTCTTTAGTGATTGCAGCCTTTGGCGTTATTATTCCTTTAGTCGGTGGGTTTTTAGTAGCAGGCTTTTTCTCAGATACGCTTACAGAGGCTTCAAAGATCGAGATGCTACGAAATATCTTTATTGGTCTTGTTCTAACCGCTACATCTGTGAGCATTACTGTCGAGACGCTTCGGGAAATGGGTAAGCTCAAGTCACCATCGGGTACGGCCATCTTAGGTGCGGCGATTATTGATGATATATTGGGAATTA
>NZ_JARGDP010000206.1 GCF_029210395.1 Petrocella sp. FN5
ATCTTATCGAAATTGTACTCATTTTCATGCCTCCTTCGCACAATGTGTGCTACAATGTATTACATATTTATGTTATCATACTACCTCGAATCTGTCAAAGTTCAATGCCTATAAAAAGAATCCGCTTTGAACTACCCACGACTAACAAACCGCAAGAACTGTCCCTCTGGTTGTTCAAGAACTGTCCCTCTGGTTGTTTTGGTTGTTTTTCGACCAGAAGAACTGTCTCTGTGGTTATTTTGGTTTCCCTTGGTTCACTCACGAAACACTTTTTTCTTTGGGAACAAAATTTAATTCTAAACTCATATCCATTCCTTCTGCTAGTCTCTTTAACATATTAAGGCTAGGATTTCTTGTTCCATTTTCTATCTTACTGATATCCGCCTGATTGATTCCTGTTGCTTTTGCTAATGCTTCTTGTGTCAAATGCCTACTACTTCTTGCTGTAACGATTGCTTTTATGATATCAAATTCAGGCTGTAAGTTTTCATACTCAACACGAAATTCCTGATCCTTCATTTGTTCTTCAACGAACTTATTCAATGTTTTCATCCTATTTCACCTTGCCTCTCTAAATAATATAAAACCCTTGAAATATTACTTCCGACTTTTCCTCTAACCTCAAATATACCATCCTCTGTTTCATAAAATATAACTTCAAACATAAGCACTCCTCAGAAGAATTTTCTTCTAATTACATTGTATGGTATATATGCCATATCGTCAATATTTCACTAATTGCTTCGAAACATTGAGACTACTATAGTTAGCTATACGAAAACCTCTATTTCGCGTGTAGGTAGTACATGAAAAGTCTTGTTAGTAGCAAGAACTCTACCTCTGGTTGTTCCCTATCATTATTACAATTCAGTATAATCTTTAAGTCAATACACTACATTTACAACGTATAAATATATTTATAAAGCTTAATGTCAAT
>NZ_JARGDP010000207.1 GCF_029210395.1 Petrocella sp. FN5
AATTCTTAAGTGAAGTATCATATTTAGGACATTAAAAAAAGAACAAATTGAGATTAACTCTAGTTGTTCTAAATGTTATTCTTCGCTATTGTACCAACTCGCGGAAATTTTGACAGTATA
Organism: Petrocella sp. FN5; assembly: GCF_029210395.1. GTDB lineage: Bacteria > Bacillota > Clostridia > Lachnospirales > Vallitaleaceae > Petrocella. The sequence goes on from NZ_JARGDP010000207.1 coordinate 121, forward strand.
TGGGGATTGAATAGTTCTCTTCTCTTCTATTTTTGATGAAAAGTTATGGATCTATTTTAATTCAAAAGTGAGTTAGTACTCAAACAAGATTTTAATGCACCACGAACAAGCCTTTATTCAAAGGCTGAAAAAACTATTTAGTTAAGTAACATCTAATTCCTTTTATAAAAAGTTCTTCCTGCATGGCGCATTGAATTATTGCCACATTTGGTACATTGTTTGATGTTAATTCCTAAAATCTCTTGAAGCAACGCTTCACGGGACATAGAAATGAATCTTGATTGAAATAATAGTCTGCTCATAAGTGCTGAAATCAAAGCTAAGTTAGTCTTTTTACTTCGATTGTTCAGAAAACCATAGTACCTGATTTTCTGAAAACCTGAAGGAAGCACATGCATAAGAAAACGGCGAATGAATTCCAAGTGAGTGACTGTAAAAGTTTTCTTTGTGCCAGTTTTATAATCATTCGCTGTAAAAGAAACATGAGTTTCGGAAATGGTCTTAACCCTAGAGTTACTGATGGCGATACGATGAGTATATCTTCCAAGGTAATCAATAGCATTACCAAAACCGTTGAAAGTCTCTTTGATGTAGGGAATCCAAGTCTTATTGTAGAGAGAATTCCTGAATTCGGACCATTCATAGGAGTTTTTGTATTTAATGCAACTTCTAGAAAAGTGAAGTTTGCCAGCAGAGTAGAGCTTCTGTAGCCCTTCAAGGAACTTACCACGAAAAACCTTTCCAAGGACCTTGACGGGAATAAAAAACGTGTTGCTACTCTTCTTAAGCTGTTTGGTATCTGTTA
>NZ_JARGDP010000208.1 GCF_029210395.1 Petrocella sp. FN5
TGCCACCAATTACAGAACCCGCGCACCGATAGGCTGACGTGTTGCGTAGCGGCATTTCAGCCTATCGTCCTGTGAGTTGACGATGTGTGGCATCCGTCCGATTAAAGGGCCATATCGTCAATTCGCTGTTAGCAGATGTATTTGCGGAACTTCCTCTTGACACCGTATATGACACCACTTATAATAGCATTAGGGAGGGTACTTATGAGTAAACGTGATAAATTACTACAAAAACTGAAAAATAACCCCACTAATGTAAAATTTGAAACCATTCAATCTTTACTATTACATTTCGGATTCAAAGAACGTGTCCCAAAAGGTGGTTCTTCACACTATACTTACATATACAAGGGAATTATCATTACAATTCCAAAACATAAACCCGTTAAAACAATCTATATAAAAAAAGTGTTGGCTCTCTTGGAAGAGCTCAATCTAATTGAAAAGGAGTAAGATTATGAAAGATTTAAATTATTACCTTAACCTCAAATACCCTCTTACAATTCTTCAAGAAGATGACGGTAGCTATTACGCTGAATATCCAGACTTAAAGGGTTGCATGACAGTCGCTTCATCTTTCGAAGAGATTCACGAAATGGCTGATGACGCTAAACTTGCCTGGTTAGAAACTGCTGTAGAAAACAATATTATTATACCAGAACCAAAAGAAGCATCTGCATATTCTGGAAACTTTAAATTACGTATTCCTAAATCACTTCATAAGCAATTGGCAGAAGAAGCAAAACAAGAAGGTATTAGCATGAATCAGCTATGTGTATATCTCTTAAGCAAGGAACTTGAACACCATCATTATGCATAAACTATAGGCTCAGAGATGGGCCTTATTTTTTTGTAAACTAGCATATATATCTGCTAACGT
>NZ_JARGDP010000209.1 GCF_029210395.1 Petrocella sp. FN5
AAACAACATTCTTTAGATTCAAGAGGACCTTGACAAAAGCCGGCTTGGTGATACAATCTTATTAAGGAAAAAACTTAATAGACTGATGGAGGTAATTAGACATGTTATGGCAAGATAGATTTTCACTTGGAATACCTGTTATAGACGAACAACATAAGCAATTGGTGGATCTGGTTGAAGAAGTCAAAGGGCTCATTCATGACGCTGAAGATGGCGTGGACTGTTACGATGATATCACCTATGTACTAGAAAGCTTAAAAGACTATACAATTTCTCACTTTGCAGAAGAAGAAGCCATGATGGAAGCACATGGTTATAATAAATTAAATGCCCATAAAATGGAGCATGCAGCTTTTGTAGCTAAAGTACAAGATTTTCTGAGTAAAGACATTGACTTTGAACAGTTGTCTGTACTTGAAGACGTGGTAACCTTTCTTCTAGATTGGATTATCGAGCACATCTTAGTGACTGACAGTCAATATGTTGGTGTTGTTAAGTAAATAAATTTCTTATTGTGCATTATATTTTTATAAGCATTTGAGAAGCAGAAGGGTTCATATTGAGCCCTTTTTTTGTTGAATACGACCATTGGTTAAAGGGTCAAAACTAAGTTTTACTAAATTTACATACAATATATAGATTACGTTGATGCATTCATAACTATATATTTTATGCAAAAGTTCAACTATAGAGTTTTGACACCTTAACCATTATTAGACAATAAAGATTCAGAAGGTATGTTGAAAACAAAGAGATTATTGTGGTACTATGATTAAGAATGAAGAAGGTTTT
>NZ_JARGDP010000021.1 GCF_029210395.1 Petrocella sp. FN5
ACATAAGTAAAGGAGAACTATGAAAGCGATACTCATAAAAGAACCTCATAAAATTGAGGTAACAGATATAGAAATGGAACAATTAAAAAGTGAGAAGGATGTCCTAATCAAAGTTAAAGCCGGTGGCATATGCGGATCCGACATGCATGGTTACCATGGAACTTCCCCTTTTATTAACTATCCTGTTGTGCCCGGTCATGAATTTGCCGGTCTTGTAACAGAGGTAGGGGCAGCTGTCAAAAACATAAAAGTTGGAGATCATGTTAGCGTCGACCCAGTAATGAGTTGTGGCGTGTGCTATGCATGTAAGAGCGGACGCTATAATGTATGTTCAGATCTAAAAGTACGTGGTGTCCATGTAGACGGTGGCTTTAAGGAGTATGTTTCTATACCGGAAAAAGCGTGCCACAAGATTAACAAGAACATTCCATGGGAAGTGGCTTGTCTTGTTGAACCCTTTACCATTGCATCTCAATCTCTATCTCGCGGTGGTATTAATAAAAATGACATCGTTTTTATTGCCGGTGCAGGTGCAATTGGCTTAACGATCTTGCTAACGGCTAAAAGTGAAGGTGCAACCGTTATAATTTCAGATATTTCAGATGCCAAATTAAAAAGAGCAAAAGCCCTTGGTGCAGATTATACGATTAACACTTTAAATACGTCTTTAGAAGCATTTATTGAGGCTCATGAATCCATCGAAGGATTTACCTTGGCACTTGACGCTGTGGGTCATCCAAGTATAATTGAAAGTATATTACCCAGTATGTTACCGACAGGTAGGGTCGTATTACTTGGATTTTTAAAAGCACCGTCCAACTTAATTCAGATGGAAGTGACCAAAAAAGAACTGGATATTAAAGGTTCGCGCTTAAGTTGTAACAAGTTCACGGTTGTTGTAGATTGTATAGAGCAAGGACTGTTTAACCCTAAGAAAATTATATCTCATACCTTTGAGTATACAAAGGTTGAAGAAGCCATTGATTTGTTAATCAATAAGCCGGATGAATGTTGTAAAGTCATATTAAACTTTGATTTGGAAGCATAAAAGGAGGAAAACCAATGAAGATGACATGGAGATGGTATGGTGTAGGTAATGATGACATTACTTTAGACCATATTAGACAGATTCCAGGCGTCATGGGTGCTGTTTGGTCATTACATGACAAAGTGGCCGGTGAAGTCTGGGAAATGGAACGTATACAGGAAGTTGCAGACGTTCTGGCCTCAAAGAATTTCAGTCCCGCAGTTGTTGAGAGTGTGAATGTACATGATGATATTAAGATGGGGTTACCATCTAGAGACCATTATATAGATATCTATATTGATACCATTCGTAAGTTGGCAAAAGTGGGCGTAAAAGTTATTTGTTATAATTTTATGCCGGTATTTGACTGGACACGTACAGATTTATATAAAGAACATCCCGACGGATCCAATGCACTATTTTATGAAAAAGCCCTCGTTGAGGGTGCCACTCCAAAATCCATTGTTGACCGAATTCTCGAAGGCGCCGGAGAAAAAACCATGCCGGGTTGGGAACCGGAACGCCTGTCTCATCTTGAACAACTCTTTGAAGGTTATAAAGATATCACGGAAGATGTCTTATTTGACAATCTTAAGTACTTCTTAGAAAGAATTATACCGGTTTGTGAAGAAGAAGATGTCAAAATGGCCATACATCCGGATGATCCGCCATGGCCGATATTTGGTTTGCCAAGAATCATCAGAAGTAGAGAACATATTCAGAAATTTTTAAGCTTAGTCGACAGTCCATATAACGGATTAACCCTATGTACAGGTTCTCTTGGACCCAATAAGCTCAACGATATTCCAAGTATTATTAGAGAGTTTGGTAGCCGTATCCATTTTGCCCATGTTAGAAACGTTAAAGTCTTTGAAAACGGTGACTTTATTGAGACTTCCCACAGAGCTTGTGATGGTAATGTAGATATAGTTGAGGTCATGAAGGCTTATCATGATATCGGCTTTCAAGGCTATATGCGTCCGGATCACGGTCGTCATCTGTGGGGTGAGGAGAAGCATTGTCGTCCGGGATATGGATTATATGATAGAGCCCTTGGTGTCATGTATTTACTAGGCATATGGGATACCCTTGAAAGCGGGGTAAAGTGATGAAGCTGAATTTAAACACTTTAGATAATACTTCCAAGTGGGAAGCCATGGGTGTAAAGTTACCTACCTTTAATATAAACACAATAAAAGAAAATACTAAGGAAGCACCGGAATGGGTCCACTTTGGTGCTGGTAACATTTTCAGAGGCTTTGTAGCCAAATGCCATCAACAACTACTAGACAAAGGATTGGCAAAGACCGGCATTATAGCGGTTGAAACCTTTGATTATGAAGTTATAGAAAAAGTTTTTGACCCATCAGATAATCTGGCTTTGGTCGTTCTTATGAACAGTGATGGCAGTTTTGATAAGACGGTTGTAGCCAGCATCGTGGAAAGTATGACCTCAGAAAGTAAAAACAAGGAAAGATTGACGGAAATATTTGAGGCACCTAGTCTACAGATTGCCAGTTTCACTATTACAGAAAAAGGTTATGCCTTGAAGGATTTTTCCGGCAATTACTATCCTTTTGTTCAGGTGGATTTGGATCGTGGACCGGAAAATGCGACCCATGCTATGAGTGTTGTTACTGCACTTTTGCATAAGCGCTATCAAAAAGGTGCAACGCCCATGACCCTATTAAGTATGGATAATTGTGCCAATAACGGTGATAAAGTAAAAGCCGCTGTTATTACCATAGCAGAAGAATGGCAAAAAAAAGGCTTTGTAGAAAAAGGCTTTGTAGACTATGTTATGAATGAGAATAAGATCACGTACCCTATATCCATGATTGATAAGATTACGCCAAGACCCTCAGATATTATCAAAGCAGCATTGGTAGAGGACGGTTTAGAAGGTATGGATGTGGTTGTGACCTCTAAAAATACTTATATGGCATCTTTTGTGAACGCTGAGGTGAGTGAGTACCTGGTGATAGAAGATAAATTCACCAACGGCCGACCGGAACTTGAAAAAGCCGGTGTACTTTTCTGTGACCGAGCAACGGTTAACAAGGTGGAAACCATGAAGGTAACGACATGTCTGAATCCACTTCATACAGCCCTAGCCGTAGCTGGTTGTCTACTGGGCTATGAGCTGATAGCGGATGAAGTGAAAAATCCAATCCTTAAAAAGTTGATAGAAACCATTGGCTATGGTGAAGGTTTGCCAGTAGTTACAGACCCTATTATACTATCGCCAAAAGCTTTCATTGATGAAGTGGTCCAAGCCCGATTTGCAAATCCTTTTATTCCAGATACGCCACAAAGAATTGCAACGGACACATCACAAAAAGTGGGCATACGTTTTGGTGAAACCATTAAGTCTTATGTAGAAGATCCATCATTAGATCCGTCAAGTTTAGTAGGCATTCCTTTAGCTATTGCCAGTTGGTGTCGTTATCTAATGGGTATTGATGATCAAGGAAACACTTTTGAGATCAGCGCAGACCCTATGTTAGAAACATTAAAAGAGACAATCGATACAGTAAAGATGGGTGATGCATCTACTGACTTGAGTCCGATTTTGAGTAACCAAGAGATTTTTGGGTTGAATTTATACGAAGTAGGACTAGGAAATAAGATTGAAACCATGTTTGTAAGTATGTTACAAGGTCCAGGAGCTGTAGAAAAGACATTACAGGATTATTTGAAATAATTCTATTTCACACAATGAGCTACTTAAGAAAAAAAGAAAAGTCATGAGATGTCTTCATGATTTTTCTTTTTTTAGTAGACAGTTATTAAGTTTCCTTAGTGTATTTTTTGGCGATATTTTTATTATTGTATTGACAGATTGTGAAAAGAGTTTCAGAATAGGACAAAAGCAGAGTGTTTCTAGCTTCAATAATTTGCGAAAATGTTTGAACTGACAATATAAAGGTTTGATTTTCAAGAAGTAGTCTGAATTTTAAATGAAATATGTTGTTAAATCTATTATAAAAATGCACATAGAATATAGGTATCAATACTGTTACTTTAATTATAGGAGATTCTGGCTTATAATTTAATATAGAACTTCAACATGCAGAATAGGGTGATGCTATTGGCTTGGATGTCGAAAAGTATTCGTAGGCGATTGATTATAGTATTATTGGTATCTGTATCGTTACCTATGCTAATCATGTCAATTATGTCCTATACCAATACACGTACAATAGTTAGAGATATGATGTTGAGAGAGACCCAAACCCTTTTTGATGAAGGGAAAAACCATGTGGTCTTTTATTTTGATGTCATTAATCGAGCATCATTATATGTTTATCGCAATCAGATTAGGGAACAACATTTAGCGACTATGTTAAAAAAGGATTATGATATGGAATCTGAAAGGTTTTTTTATCATACTTTAACAACGATGAAAGAATTTGAAGATGCTATAGTACAGGTTTATATGTATTTGGATGATATACAGCGTTCCTTTTTACTTAGGAACTATATGGTAGTATCAGAGGAAAACAGTGATGGATATACAGAAAATGATAGTAGAGAAGCCTATATAAAAGGGATTCATCTGAATGAATCTTATAGAATGAAGCATATTATTAATATTAAAGAAGAGGTAATCACCTTTCATAGAAACATATATGAAGTACCTTTAGGCAAGCGTATTGGACAAGTCAGTATTGACTTGAACGCAAGGATACTTCAAGAACTTTTTGGCAACCTATATAGTGAAGATGAGTATTTTTATCTGGTAGATCGCCATGATGGGATTATTCTATATGCTTCTGAATCAAAACTAATTGGGCAAGCCATTGATCAGAAATTATATGAAAAGGCAGAACGGAGCTTTGCTAATGGGAAGAAAATATTTGAAACAAATGAGGGTAATAACCAAGGTATTGTTGTTGTGAACACAGTTGAGAAGCCATATATGGACTTGATGATGGTTAAAGTTATTCCTCAAAAAAAACTAAATGATAAACTGAATCAGATTCTTAGCCTTGTATTTTTTATTTTGAGTCTTACAACAATAATCATATTGGTTGTTTCTGTTTTGGTTTCATACTATTTTACCAAGCCTATAAATGAGTTGCTAGATTCTATTCAAAAAATTAGGAAGGGTAATCTTGACACCATAACGCATATAATAAGAGATGACGAATTTGGTAGGCTTCAGTATGAATTCAATGATATGATGGAGGCCATCAATAACCATATTGATATAGAATACAAGTTAGCGATTGAAAATACATCAAATGAACTAAAAGCGTTGCAAGGTCAGATCAATTCACATTTTATGAATAATATACTTCAATCCATTGGTACGGAGTCCTTAAAAGAAGGCAATTTAAAAGTCTATGAATTGGTTGTTCAATTGGGTCAGATGATGCAATATGCAATGAGAAATCAGCATCAGATTGTAGAATTAAGAGATGAAGTGGCTTATTGTGTCAGCTATCTCAAATTACAAAAACATCGGTTTGGGGATGCTTTTGACTATGAAATATCAATGGAAAATGAGCTTGAACATATAAAAGTACCTAAACTATTGCTGCAGCCTATCATTGAAAACTGCTTTAAACATGCATTCAAAGAAACTGAAAAGATGGGCAATATTCATGTGATTATCAAGTTGATATCGGGAAAGGCAAACATATCTATTCTAGATAATGGTTCTGGTATTGAAGCGGATCAGTTGGCTGAGTTGAAGGAACAAATAAAATCAAATTGTGATATCAATAATGCACATTACTCAATTGGTTTAAAAAACGTTTATAAACGTTTGAAATTTTACTATAAGGACAGATGCGATTTATTTATTAGTTCAACGAAGGATCAAGGCACTTGTGTGCAACTAACAATACCTACATTAGTGGCATTGGACCAATGGTTCATGGTTGAGGAGAAAGATAAAGATGAAAATGTTGATTGTGGATAATGAAAAACATGTCATTGAAGCCGTACGCTTGTTAGTGGATTGGAACAAGCACCCATTCAGTCAGGTCGAGGTTGCCTTCGATGATGATGAAGCAGTAAGAATGATACAACATATTAAGCCAGAAATCGTATTGACGGATATGCAAATGCCAAACATGCATGGTATGAAATTAGTTGAGTGGCTTCATAATAATGCACCTCATACAAAAATAATCGTCATTAGTGGTTATACCGATTTCAATTATATTCAACACACAATGCGATATGGTGGAATAGATTATATAACAAAGCCGATTGATCAGCAGCAGTTAGATAAAGCTCTAACAAAGGCTGTTGAGACGATTGAGAGAGAACAAGTGATTAAGAATCAAAATATGGACTACCAAAAGGTCAGTAAGTTGTATTGGGAAAAGCTTATTGAAAGCATATTGGAAGCACCTCATAAAAACGAACAACGGCTGGAAGCATTTACAAAGCATTTTGGCATATCGGATCAATCCAAGGTTCAATTAGCACAATTTAAAATCAATAGGTTAACAAATATTATTAGTCATCAATTTGAAACCGACATGCACTTGCTTTATTTTGCCATCATAAATATTTGCAATGAGATTTCCTCAAGTTTAGATATGTTAGGGTTCACATATGCCAGTAAAGGGAGCATCTATTTATTATTGTGGAAAAATATAGACAAATCTAACACATTGCTCAAACGTCTAGTAAGTGCCATTTACCATATATATCAAATTGAAGTAAGTGTAGGTGTAAGTGAAGTCCACCTATATCCTGAAGATATTGGAAGCTTAATCCGAGAAACTCGAGAAGCACTCGCGAATCGAAATCTGTTAGAGAGCAAGCAAAAGATTCATAATTATAATAAGGAATATGCAGAACCTATACCATTTTTTTATATGGATCGGGAGGAATACTTAAGAGCATTTAAGAGTCTGAATACAGAAAAAATCAAGTTGCTTCTTGACACGACTTTCGAACCTTATAAGCAATTGTCATATATTTCCGAGCAAATGCTAGAAATGATTGAATCTGAGTATGAGCTTAACAAACGATATTGGTTGAAAAAGTTGGCCAAGGAAGAAGACGGTTTTATACAGCTTATGAGAAAGTTTGCACAATCTAGAACCACATTGGAAGGATTGGCAAGCATTATTTACAACGATACTTTTGAGTTGGTGGAATCTATTAGAAAAGACGGAGAAGTGATTGATAATATGATTGAAAATATAGTCAGTTATGTGAGGCAACATTATGACGATGACATTTCTCTTGCTAAATTATCGGAGATATTTTTTATTTCTAAGGAGCATTTATCAAGAAAGTTTAAAAAAGAGATGGGCCAGAATCTATCGGAATTCATAACCACCATTCGCATGGAGAATGCAAGATTGCTTGTTGGTAATCCTGGATTAACGATTAAGATTATTGCAATGACGGTTGGTTATAAGGATGAGAAATATTTTTCAAAAGTATTTAGAAAATTCTATGGTATATCTCCTGTGGATTATAGAGATTGTTAGATATCAATAATTTCCTCCTCATATATCAATATCCTAAGTGTCATCAATTATAAAAGCCGGTTATAATGATTTTACGATCGTGATAGCCGGCTTTTACTATTGAATGATTATAATGGAGGATATGTTATGAAGAAAATTTTTGCACTTTTACTATCAATGGTATTTCTATTTTCTGCCTGTTCCAAAACAGAAGAAGTTAAGAATCAAAGCACCAGCGCTCAAGAATCAGCTACAACAACGCCTGAAAATGAAAAGGTGACCATTGAAATATTTCAATTTAAGGTTGAAATAGTAGAACAATTGAATGGGCTAATCGCAGATTTTGAAAAGGAATATCCATATATAGATGTTGTCATCGATACTGTTGGGGGGGGGGTCAGGACTATGGAGCGGCATTTAGAAGTCGAATGAACTCAGGTAACGAGCCAGATATATTTAATATTGGTGGGCCAGTTGAAAGAGATCAATGGATTGATTTCCTTGAGCCATTAACGAATCAACCTTGGGTTGAAAAATCATTTAAGGGAACATTGGATATGTTGACGATTGATGGTGAAGTTTATGGGCAACCCTATAATATTGAAGGTTATGGTTTGATTTATAATGTGGATATGTTTCAAAAAGCTGGAATTAATCCAGAGAACATTAAAACATTATCATCACTAGAAGCAGCCTTTGCTAAACTTGAGGACATGAAAGATACGTTAGGTATAGAGGATGTATTGTCCTTCTCCATAGTCGATACAGCTTGGTGGACAGCAGCGATTCATGCCATTAACATTCCCTTTGCAAAACAGGAAAATCCATTGGAATTTATTGAGAATTTAAACAATATGACAGCTACAATGTCAGGAAATGACCGTTTCATGGCTTTTACTAATCTGATGGACTTATATTTTAAATACAGCTATTCTGATTTAATGACAGTCTCTTATGATGACCAGGTGGGTGATTTTGCACTAGGAAAAACGGCAGTCCTACATCAAGGCAACTGGACGATTGGTATGCTTGATGAAATAGATCCAGACCTGAAGGTTGCATTTTTACCACATCCTTTGAATGATGATTCTAGTTGGACAAATGGTTCTATTCCTATTGGTGTACCTAACTACTGGTGTGTCAATAAAAAAGCATCGGAAGATAAAAAAGATGCAGCAAAATTGTTCCTTGACTATATGGCGTCAAGCGAACGAGGCGCAAAGTTTTTAGTTGAAGAGTGTTCCTTTATTCCTGCTTTTTCCAATATTAAATTAGAACCATCCGATCAGTTAGCAGCCTCCATTTTGGAGTACAGTGCTAAAGGAGATACGGTGCCATGGGTATGGATGTACACACCTAGTGGGTTTTGCGATATTGTTGTAAAAGAAGCCATACAGAATTATTATCTAGGTAATAGTGACAAAAAAGCTTTTTTAGAGGCGTTAGATAAAGGCTGGACAGAGTTAAGTTCAAAGTAGAATAGTATTTAAATTGAAAATCATATAACAACACCTGCATAAATGCAGGTGTTGTTATATAAAATGTGAGGATGGAATATGAAAAAATCTATGAAAAGAAAGTTGATATTTTGGGGATTTTTAGGACCTAGTCTTATTGCTTTTACTATTGTTGTATTGGTGCCTTTTGTTGTTGGTATATATTATTCTTTTACAGACTGGAATGCTGTTCCAGGCAGTACAATTCATTTTGTTGGTTTGGTTAATTATAAGAATGTCTTCAATGATCCACAATTAATCAGAGCTTTTAGAAATACATTCATTTATAGCTTTTATGCCGTCTTTTTAATCAACACCATAGGCTTTTTGTTGGCGCTTTTGGTAACACAAAAAATGCGATCAGCCAATCTGTTAAGAACCGTCTTTTTTATGCCGAATCTAATAGGTGGCTTAATTCTTGGTTATGTATGGAAGTTTCTTTTTTTGAAAATAGTACCAAATATTTTTCAAACGGATGGGAATATGCTATCCAAACCTTCTACGGCTCTGATTGCAATGGCTATAGTTGCCACATGGCAGATGGGTGGTTATATCATGGTCATCTATGTGGCAGCCATTCAAGGTATACCATCAGAACTCCTTGAAGCCTCAAAGATTGATGGCGCCAACAGCTGGCAGAATATTAAATCCATTATATTCCCGTTAGTAGCTCCGGCATTTACAGTGAGTATGTTTTTGACATTACGTTCAGCTTTTATGATATATGACGTTAATGTATCACTCACCAATGGTGATCCAATTAGGTCTACGGAACTCATAGCTATGGGGATTCTTAGTAAGGCCTATAAAGAGTTAAATTTTGCGCAAGGTCAGGTCCAAGCCATTTTATTTTTTGTGGTGGTTGCCTCTGTATCAATGATACAAGTTTATTATTCAAAAAAGAGAGAGGTGGAAATGTGATGAAGAACTACAATAAAAAGAGACTAATTCTAGAAGGCATAGGACTGATCCTTGGTATCTTGTATCTTTCACCTTTCTATATTATTGTATCAAACAGTCTTAAATCAAAGAGAAACATATTAGTGGATACTATGGGGTTACCGACTACGTTACAATTCGAAAACTATACCACTGCTATTGAAAAGATGGAGTTTTATAAGTCGTTTATTAATTCTGCATGGATTACCTTTTTGAGTTTGATAGCTTTGGTGCTTTTTTCATCTATGGCTGCATGGATTTTGGTTCGAACAAAATCAAAAATAAGTACTTTAATTTTTATGATGTTTGTCGCTTCTATGCTCATACCATTTCAAGCTGTCATGCTACCACTTGTTGATTTTTTTGGTGCCAATAAATTAAATCTATTAAACAACAGATTTGGCATAGTACTTATGTATATCGGTTTTGGTTCGAGTATGTCTATTTTTTTATTCCACGGGTTTATAAAATCCATTCCTTTGGACCTTGAGAATGCAGCATATATGGATGGATGTAATGTATTCCAAATTTTTTATCATATTATATTGCCGCTAATCAAGCCAATATCTGTAACGGTTGCCATTTTAAATGGCATCTGGATTTGGAATGACTTTTTATTGCCATCCTTGGTTTTACAAGAAAAAGCTTTGCGAACCATTCCGTTAGCAGCTCAATACTTTTTTGGCGCATACTCAAAAGATTGGCATTTAGCGATGGCAGGTTTGACATTGGCAATAATTCCAGTTATTATCTTTTATCTTTTGGCACAAAAGCATATAATAAAAGGAGTAACAAATGGTGCCATGAAGTGAAAAATATTAAATGAGTATTACAACGGGCAAGGTGACTCAATGTATTGAAAAAGGGTGGTTGATTTATGAGAAAGTGGTTATGTTGTTTTTTGGCACTTTTATTACTCACGGGTTGTAAGGGGGGAGAAGTGCGTGAGAATAGAGATATAGGTTTGAAAGAAGATGTAGAGGAAAAGCAAATACTGAGTATATATCAATATAAGTTGGAAATTGTCGAGCCATTAAGAAGATTGGCGGACGCATATGAAAAAATGAATCCTAATGTTAGAATTATACTTCAAAACTCAGGAGGTACAGATTACTATGAAATGATTAAAGCAGAATTTGCCGCTGGAACACAGATTGATATATTCAATATAGGTACGAAAGATCAATTACTTACATGGCAATCCACTTTAGAAGATTTATCAGACCAATCATGGGTTGCACACTTGAAAAACAAGGTGGCTGATAGGATCACCATTGATGGTAAGATTTATGGAATGCCATATGCAATTGAAGGCTATGGCTTCATCTATAACAAGACCTTGTTTGAAAGAGCAGGTATTCTATCGTTGCCAAATGATTATACTGAATTTGTGGAGATGGTAAAACAATTAGATGACTCAGGAATAAGACCTTTTTATAACGATTATCAAGAATGGTGGGTCATTTCACAGCATAGTTTTAATTTTGTCATAGCGGGTCAAAATGACCCAGAAGCATTTATTGAAGGTCTTAGAAATGGTACTGTAGACTTAACCAATAATCAAGCGATGTATAAGTGGTTAGATTTAATAGATTTAACCTTGAAATATGGACAAGAGAAGCCATTTATGACGGGTTATAGCCAATCATTAGAGGCTTTCTCTAAAGGAGAAGCCGCAATGATATTCCAAGGAAACTGGACACAGGACCAATTGGATCAGTTGAATCCTGAATTGGATATGGGGATATTGGCAGTACCTCTGACAGAAAATTTAAAAGGTAAGATTCCAATTGGAGTTCCATCTTATTGGTGTGTCAATAAACAATCTAATGTTAAAGACATTGCAAAAGATTTTCTGGATTTCATGGTTAATTCTCAAATAGGTCAAAGCTATATGACTGATGAGTTTAAGTTTATCCCATCATTCAATCATATTCCTTATGATATTGTAGAATTAGGATTATTGTCAGAATCCGTCAATCAGTATCTGGATTCAGGTCAATATTATGATTGGTATTGGTTAGGATTGCCTACAGGTGCTATTAATGAAATGAATACATATTTTTACAAATACTTTAATGGCGAAATGGAACTTGAAAAAATGTTAGAATCAATTGAAGACCTGATTTATAGTCTATCCAATTAGTCTATAATTAAAATGATTAATTCGGTTTGAACCTAGCTTTAATTCTCCAACGATAAAGACCCCAGACATTGTTATTAGAGAAATACAAATACACAAAATAGAGAAATACAAATATACAAAAAAATTGACATTAAAAAAATTTGATGCTATAATTACCCCATTAAACAATTGAATAGTTCCTTCAGGGCAGGGTGTAATTCCCGACCGGCGGTAAAGTCCGCGAGCCGATTTCGGCTGACTTGGTGTGATTCCAAGACCGACAGTAAAGTCTGGATGAGAGAAGGCAATTATAGCATGAAAAATTATGCTTTAATGAAACTGTGACAAGCTCTGAAGATGATTCTTTAGAGCTTTTTCTATGTTTAACGGTATGTTCAAAATGTCTTGAATTTGCAAGGGAATGGGAGGACGTTATGGATCAAGTATATATGAAGAAAGCCATAGCCTTGGCCAAACGTGGTGTTGGCAGAACAAACCCAAATCCAATGGTCGGTGCAGTAATTGTAAAAGAAGGTCAGATTATCGCCGAAGGCTACCACGCATATTATGGTGGTCCCCATGCTGAGGTGAACGCCTTTAAGAACGCCACAGCTTCTGTGGTAGGTGCTACCATGTATGTAACACTGGAGCCATGTTCTCATTATGGAAAAACGCCACCTTGTGCCAACTTAATTGTTGAAAAGGGTATCGGTAAGGTGGTTGTGGGTATGATGGACCCTAACCCGGAAGTCTCAGGTCGTGGCATTGCTCTTCTTAAAGAAAACAATATAGAAGTGGTTGTATTAGACATGGGTGATGAACTGCTCAAGCTTAATGAGATTTTTCTAAAGTATATCAAAAGCAAAAAGCCCTTTTGTATTCTAAAAACAGCCATGACCATAGATGGGAAAATAGCCACTAAAACAGGTGAATCCAAATGGATTACGAACGAAGCATCCAGAAAACAAGTCCATCAACTGCGTCATCAAGTCATGGGTATTATGGTAGGTGTCGGTACGGTTATAGCGGATGATCCGAGCCTAACAACGCGCCTTGAAGATGGTCGAGATGGCATAGATCCCATTAGAATTATCTTAGATACGAGAGGTCGTATCCCACTGGATGCCAAGGTCTTAACTCAAGTATCCGAGGCAATCACCATAGTCGCTACGACAGATTTAATGCCGGAAGTAACAAAAAAAGCCATTGAGGCCACAGGTAATCAGGTTATGGTCTTACCTATAAAAGAGCATCAGGTGGATATGATAGCACTCATAGAAGTTTTAGGTGAACAAGGCATAGATAGTATCCTTATAGAAGGCGGTGCCACTTTAAACTACTCGGCCCTACAAGCAGGTGTTGTTGATAAAGTAATTGCTTACGTGGCACCCAAAATTTTTGGCGGCGATTTAGCTAAGACGCCGGTTGGTGGGATAGGTATATCCAAGGTGAAAGAAGCGATTCTACTCGAAGATCTTACCACCACCATCTGTGAGGGTGATATTGTTATAGAAGGCTATATCAAGAAGGAGGGTTTATAGATGTTTACAGGGTTAATTGAAGAAATCGGTTATATTCAGAAAATCAATAAAACAACCAAGTCCGCTAAGTTGACCATTCGGGCATCCAAAGTCACCCAAGGTTCCAAAGTGGGCGATAGCATATGTACTAATGGTGTCTGTTTGACCGTGGTTCATATGGATGATATCAGTTTTACTGTGGACGTAATGCCGGAAACGATGAGAAGCAGTAACTTAGGGGAACTCACTACCAACAGTCCAGTGAATCTAGAGCGGGCATTACAGCTACAAGATCGATTAGGCGGGCATATGGTCTCAGGCCATATTGATGGTGTTGGAAGGATTCACGAAATGGTAAAAGAAGCCAATGCAACGTGGGTGAGTATAAAAGCAAGTCCTCAATTATTAAAATATATAATTCATAAAGGCTCAATTGCCATTGACGGTATTAGCTTGACAGTGGCCTATGTAGATGAAGAGATGTTCAAAGTATCTCTAATACCATTAACAAAGGAAGAAACAAGCTTACTTGGTAAAAAAGTGGGTGATAGTGTGAACTTGGAATGTGATATGGTCGGAAAATACATTGAGAAATTAATGCTGTACCAAGACGTGGCAGAACCTAAAAAACCTATGGATATGAATTTCCTTAGAGACAACGGATTTATGTAAAGGTGGTAAGGATTATGGAAAAGTTTAATACAATTGAAGAAGCAATTGAAGACATAAAAGCAGGAAAAATGATCGTCGTTGTGGATGATGAAGATCGTGAGAATGAAGGCGACCTTCTTATGGCAGCAGAAAAAGTCACAACTGAAGCCGTTAACTTTATGGCTATGTATGGAAGAGGCTTGATTTGTGCCCCTATGACGGAAGAAAGATTAAGAAGTTTAGACATACATGCTATGGTGAACAACAATACAGACCCTAAGGAAACAGCTTTTACCGTTAGCGTCGACGCCATTACATGTACCACAGGTATTTCGGCAGCAGAAAGAGCCTTAACCATTCAGAAGCTTATTGACCCTGACGCGTCTTCTAAGGATTTTAGTCGTCCTGGTCATATATTTCCACTGGTTGGTAGAGAAGGCGGCGTCTTAAAACGTGTCGGACACACAGAAGCGGCGATAGATCTTCCCAAGCTTGCAGGCTTATATCCAGCCGGTGTCATCTGTGAAATCATGAATGATGACGGCTCTATGGCCAGAGTACCGGAGCTTATGAAATACGCAGAAAAACACAAACTAAAAATTATTACCATAGCAGATTTGGTGGCCTATCGTAAAGCCAATGAGACCTATGTCGAGTGCGTAACAGAAGCAGAACTACCAACCAAATATGGTAATTTTAAAATGTATGGCTATGTGAACAAGCTTAACGGAGAACATCATGTGGCACTGGTAAAGGGTGAAATATCGGCGGATCTACCTACTTTAATTCGAGTGCATTCCGAATGTTTAACAGGAGATGCTTTTGGTTCTCTAAGATGTGATTGTGGTGAACAATATGCAAAAGCAATGCAAAAAATTGAAAAGAACGGAAGCGGTATCTTGTTATACATGCGACAAGAAGGACGTGGTATTGGTTTAATCAATAAAATCAAAGCCTATGAACTTCAAGATCATGGTATGGATACGGTTCAGGCCAACATAGCCCTTGGTTTTCCGGATGACTTACGAGATTATGGTATTGGTGCTCAGATTCTAGCGGATTTGGGTGTTAAGAAAATAAGGCTCATGACCAACAATCCTAAGAAGATGTCAGGTATTTCTGGATATGGACTTGAGATTGTAGAGCGTGTGCCGATACAAATGAATCATAATGAAAAAAATGTTGCGTATCTAAAAACAAAGAAACTAAAAATGGGACATATGTTAGATTTTAAGGAGGAAAAGTAAATGAATGTATATGAAGGACAAATGGTAGCACAAGATCTAAAATTTGCAATTGTAGTAGGAAGATTCAATGAGTTTATCGGCGGGAAATTATTGTCTGGGGCCATAGACACTTTGGTAAGACATGGTGTGAAGGATGAGGACATAGATATTATATGGGTGCCAGGTGCTTTTGAGATTCCATTGGCAGCAAAAAAACTGGTTAAAAACGAAAAATACGATGGTGTAATATGTCTTGGTGCTGTTATAAAAGGCTCGACACCACATTTTGATTATGTATCCAGTGAAGTATCAAAAGGTATTGCCCATGTTTCATTAGAATCAGAAGTGCCAGTTATATTTGGTGTTTTAACAACGGATACCATTGAACAAGCCATTGAAAGAGCCGGAACCAAAGCAGGTAATAAGGGTTCAGATGCAGCTATGACGGCTATTGAGATGGCAAATCTCTTAAAAACCCTATAGGGGCCTTTATGTTAGATCAGGTAAAAACCATTGTTTTGGATTATGATGGTACCCTACATGACAGTATAAAAATATATGGACCTGCTTTTAGAAAAGCTTATGAATTTCTAGTAGATCAGCATCAGGTCCCACCAAGAACTTGGGAAGATCAAGAGATTGTGAAGTGGCTCGGATTAAGCAGCAAAGAAATGTGGGAAGCCTTCATGCCGAATCTGGACAGTGGTCTTAGGGAACAAGCCGGAAGCATTATTGGTGAAGAAATGAAAAGGTTACTTCAGAATAAGAAAGCGGTGCTTTATGAAGGTGCGTTAGAGACCTTGGAATACTTAAAAAATAGAGGTTATAAGTTGGTTTTCTTAAGTAACTGTGGAAAGGCTTATATGGACTATTCCAGAGACTTATTTGGACTGGATCATTATTTTGATGAAATGTTATGTGCACAAGACTATGAGTTTATACCTAAGTATGAGATTCTTTCAAAGGTTATGGATCAATGGCCAAGTGAAATTGTTGTTGTTGGTGATCGGTATAAAGATATAGAAGCGGGTAAGCAAAACAACCTTAAGACCATTGCCTGTCTATATGGCTATGCTCAAGGTGATGAACTAAAGGACGCGGATTATAAGATTAATCATATCAAAGAATTATGTAGACTCTTATAAGCAGAAAGTTTAAATATCATTTAATATCGTTAAAGTATAAACATCTTTAGAGGCTATACCACTACGCGAAAGCGAGACCTGGTATAGCCTCTTTTTTGTTCTCTCTAGGAGATTAAAGAGATTTACCTAGATTCAATTTAATTATTTTTGTATTACAAATGAATGCCACTAGACTATATAAATAAAAAAAGGTAAAAATTAAAAAGAAAATAGACATTAAAAAAATAATTATACTATTAAACTACCTAAGACTTATAAAAAGATGAAATATTAAAAAATATATAAAATAGCATTGACAGAACATCAGAATACAAATATAATTAAAATGGTAATTATGGTTAAGGCGTCAAAACTATATAGTTGAACTTTCGCATACCATATATAGTTACGAATGTATCAACGTAATCTATATATGGTATGTGAATTTAGTGAAACTTAGTTTTGACCCTTTAACCAATTATTTTTTATAATAAATTCTAGGTTATCTGTTGGGGGGAATGGATGAATCTGTCTTTTTTAGATCTATGTATATACATCATTGTTCAATAAACAACTAAATATAGGAGTAGGTGCTTCAAGATTTTTACAATATAATATCACCAGGATCTTATGAGGTATTTTTTGTGTGACACAAAAACACTGTATTTATAGGGTTAAGGGTGTTTCTCAAATATCTAAGAGGATTATTTATAAGGAGAATAATTATGCGTTCGAGTATATATAATTTAAGATATAAGCTAAAGAATAATAAATATTTATTAATGAACGGCTGTACAGGTGCAATGGATGAAGTAGATGAAACTGTTATACAAACCCTGGACTTATTAAATAAAGAGACCGTCAATTATAATCCAAGCATACTGAAAACTTTGCTTGAAAGAGGGTATATTACATCCGTAACGGAGAATGAAGAAATTGAGAATATGAAGAAAATTGCAGAAATATATCAAAAAGTTGACCAGAAGCTATTACAGGTTACAATCATACCAACTTATGACTGCAATTTTCGATGCCCTTATTGCTATGAATTAAAACTACATAAAAATGGTCAAAATTGGATGAATCAGCAAATGTCTATAGAGACCGTCAATAATATTTTTGAATATTTAAATAGAGAAATGGAAAAAGGAAGAAGAATTGGTGAAATCAATCTCTATGGAGGAGAACCATTTTTAAAGAAAAACAGAAAAGTAATTGAGCAAATTATAGAGCATTGTAAGAAGAGTGAATTAACTGTAATGGCTATAAGTAATGGTTATGAAATAGAAAACTATTACGATTTGATAGAGACCAAAGTTATAAGAGAAATTCAAATCACGCTTGATGGGACTGGAGAGCTTCATAATCATCGTAGAAAGCATATGGATGGTGTACCAACTTATAAAAAAACCTTAGAGGTGGTAGATGAATTATTAAAAAGAGAAATATTTGTGAGTTTAAGGACAAATATTGATCAAGAAAATATCGAAGAGATTTCAGCGTTAAATACATTATTTGATGAGATGGGATGGTCTGAGAATAAGTATTTTAGAAACTACTTTAAAGCGGTACATACCTGCTATTCAAAAGAAGAAAAGCCAATTACTGATGAGGATATTGTTAATAAATTAATCGAAAATAAGAGCATCTTTACGAGCGCCTTGAGTGGTGTAGCAGCTGATATAGCAACAAGGATTAAATATGTTGTGGAAACTGGAGAATATGCATATTTCAAAGCTACATATTGTGGAGCTGTAAACGGTATGCTTGTATTTGATCCTTTTGGTGACATTTACCCATGCTGGGATACAGTTGGGGACAACAAACACATTATCGGTCAAATCAATCAGTATGGTCTCGCCTATTCACCGGTTTACGATCAATGGATGAATAGAAAGCCACAAAATATTGCTAAATGCCAGACGTGTGCGTATATTCTGTATTGTGGTGGAGGATGCCCCGCGCATGCTAGGGTTATTAATCAATCGATTCAAACACCATATTGCGATAAATATATAGAAGTTTTTGATAAAACTGTTCCCCAAATATATGAGGAGCTGATTTATAAATAGTAAGTTTGAATACAGTGACGGCAATATTAGGAGGAAAAAAATGATTTCATTGAACAAACCTATTAATCTTTCGGAAATTGATGAAAGACTTATGAGGGAGTTAGAATTAAGAAGAGAAATGTCAAAATCAGTAATAGGTGTTAATGCTTGTACAGCAGATGCATATGCTGGAACCTGTGCAACCAATAAATCAGGGATTATCAATCCAAATTTATGTGCAGGACATGCGAGAGCAGGACTATAAAGTAGAAGCATACACACCCTTTAGTAGTATGTTTATATATTACTGATAAAAGGCGAACGATTAATTAAAAAATAATTTAAAAGGAGATTAAAATCATGATTACAATTAACAAATCAATTGATGTGAAAAGTTTGGATGATAGGTTAATCATTGAACTTGAAGGTAGAAAAGAAATGGCCACCAAGGTCAGCACAAATGCCTGTGCAGCAAATGTTACCGCAAGCGCATGCGGGGCTAATGCAACAGTAACAAACTGCGGTGGTCAAAAATAATCATTTAAGAGGAGATTAAATGAAAAAAATCAACAAAGCTATTGACATTAAGATCATTGACGAAAGATTATTAAAAGAGCTGGAAGACAGACGCGTTATGTCTGTAAAAACACTTTTAGGGATCTCAGCATGTGCTGCTAATGCAGGGGTGTCCGCATGTGGTGCTTTAAAATAAAACATCACATTTAAGTACATTACCGTCACTGTTTTCAATATAGGATTAAATAAGAGGTATAAATAAATGCAAAGATATGATTTGGATGTTTCAAGATTGATTGAAATATTTACAAAAGAAAAACTTGAGAATATTGTGAAAACACATAGAAATATTCTCAAAAAAATTAATAATAAAAAGTACGCCTTTAGCAATGTGAGTGACAACAATCTTGAGATTGAATCAAAGAGCTTATATTATTTCATAACTTATGTATATATGCTAGAAGAAAGTTTTTCGATTAATAGCTTTAAAGTGCTAGAGTTAGTATCTGAGATAAGTATGCTGATTATTCATCCTTTTCAGCATTTTCTGCTTGCTAATTATGAGAACAAAGATGAAATGAATACGCCTGCAAAAAATTTACAATTACAAATAGGTCTTTGTGAGGGGGTAGAAAAGCTTCAAAGAATATTAAGCAAAGAAAGTATGGAAAAGTTCTGGACTTACTTTAATAAATATTACAATGAAGTATTAGAGGGTGCAAATCTATTTAAGCTAAATCATGTTGGTAAAATTAAAAACTATACTGAAGAAGATATTTTTTCGATTTCAGTAGGACTAAATGCACATTCAAAAATTGTTCTTCCTATTCTGGCAGGGATTAATAATGAGTTTGATAAAATAAGCTTACTTGAAAAATCCTTAGATCACTACTATGTTGCACACAAATTGTTTTTAGATTTAAAAATCTGGAAAAAGGATTTAGAGCGAGAATTTTACACTCCTATACTCACAGAAGTTATTATGGCACATAAGAATGCGATTCATGACAAAGAGAAAATTATGGATTTGCTATATGGCAATAATTATGATGAAAAATACCTTATCAAAGCAAACAGAGAAGTAGAAAAAGCTTTATTTTTATGTGGCAGTAATGCACCTTGCCAAAAATCTTTACGCTCCATTCAAAGTCGCATAAATCTTTTATTATACGATTTTAGAACCTTAAAAGGTGAGCCTAAAAGGATATATCCTTATATTGAATCAAATAAAGAATATTCTGGAGAAGACATAAAAAAACAGATTGCCGATTCAGTTAAGTGGATTCTCAACCAAAGTAAATCTGGTTACCCTGAGTTAACGCACTGGGGGGTTTTTTTACATCCTTATGGTTTTACCGGAGAAGAACAGGCACTTCCAGGAGATGTTTATTATCGATCGTATTTACTAAATCTTATGTTTTCTATGAAGAATAATAGTGCAATAACCAATGCATATTTTGAAAAGGAATTAAATTATTTGGAAAATAGAAAACATAGATATTTCAAAGAAGGCTGGGGACATTTTCCAGATTTACCAGAGATACCGCCAGATATTGGTACGTTAGGAGAAATAATATTAAATGCAGTTGCAGCAAGAGACGTCACATTGCTTAAGTACACAAAAGAACTTGTAGATAAAATTATTAGTCAGAATCCAAATAAGGATGGAACAATAAACTATTGGCTGACGGAAAAAGATCAAAAGGGATTTTTTAACAGTATTTCTTCTGTGAAGTGTATATATATAAGAACTTTGTTGAAAAAAATGTACAAAAATCCTGTTATTTCAGCTAATGCACAGTTTATATATGCACTTATAATTCTGGATTATAACAAGTATTCAGAAGTAATAGAAAATGTCTATTCATCAATACTTTCTAAACAAAATCCAGATGGAAGCTGGAAGGATTATTATTTTACAGGCGTACATTTTGCAATTTGGCAAATACTAAGGTGTACAAAACAACTTAACAGATTTAATTCTCAAATCCGATTATCATTAAAATACTTATTAGAGAGCCAGCATGATAATGGAGCATGGGGACAGGTGTTTGGAGATCCTAAGGAAAGCTCATATGCAATATTGAGTTTGATTGAGATATTGGAATTATCGAGAAACAAAATAGTAATGAATGAAACTGAAAAAAAAGCCATAGTTAGTTCAATTCATAAAGGTATAATCTATTTAATGAGTTCGGCTACAGGGAGCTACTGGCATGGTGTGGATTTTGGAGAGATTCAAATTAAAAAGATATCCACTGAGCCAGCAGATTTTATAGAATATAGAAGTGCTACCTTAACAACAGCAGTTTCAGCGTATGCACTCAACCGTTTTTATTCTTATATGGAGCATTCGATTGAGGGAGAGACTATCAAAAGTCTATTAGCAAATTAAAAAAGAAGAAATCACGAGATAATACGAAACGAGGTTATCAATGATAAAATCAATCAACAAATCGATACACGAAATAAAATTTAGTGAGCTAGAAGATAGATTATGTGAAGAGTTAGAGGTTAGAAATGAATTAAGATGTATTGCCCATGCTTGCGGATTAGACGCATCCTTAGGTTTTAAGCCTATTTGGGCATGTGCCATAAATTTTTCTTTATAATTATTTTGAAATTTTAAATAAGATCATTTATTAAATATATTATTCTGGTGATTTCTTCTTTTATATATATCCATCGAGGTGAATTATTATGGAAAGCAAAAAATATAAGTTGATAAACGCATTAATAATAAAAGAATTTGAAAGTGCAACAAGGGATAAAAAATATATAATAGTTCACAAAAAAAAGCATTGGATAATTGCTGAGGAATTGTATTTGATACTGTCTTTTTTAGATGGAGAGAATACGCTTTCAGACATATGTTGTAAACTTCAAAGCCTTGGTATATCTTCGACAGCAGAGGATTTAGAAAAAATTATTAAGACACACATTGTTTCAAAAGGTATTGTTGAAGGATATGAAGGTGAAGCGGAAAATGAAAAAAAATCAAAATATTTCTGGTTTCAGGTTAATATTTTAAAGGAAAGCCTTATAAAAAAGCTTTCCTTCACAAAATACCCATATAATAAAGTCTTCTCTTTATTAGTTTTGATATTATCAATTCCGGGTTTTTTTATCATTCTAAGATCAATTGCATTACCAGATTTCTATTTAATGATTCCGACGGTTTCTTATAAAGATTGGATGATAATAACTCTCCTCATTATTTCATCAGGCTATATACACGAGTTAGGTCATGCTGGAGCTTCAATGCATTATGGAATTGTTCCGTATAGTATAGGGTTTGCATTTTACATGACAATGCCCGTATTGTTTGCAGATGTATCAGGAATATGGGTGCTTAAGAGAAAGCAAAGGGCCGTAGTTGACTTGGGAGGTATATATTTTGAACATTTATATTTATGCACTTTGGCTATTATAACAATTATAACGAAAAGCAATATAATCTTAATTGCAACAGTAATAAGGTATATAGGATTGATTTATAACTTTAATCCATTTTTAAAAATGGATGGCTACTGGCTTTTTACAGATTTGTCGGGGATATCAAATCTGCATGATACAACAGTAAGATATATTAAAGCAAAACTCTTAAGACCGTTTTCGATTTCTATTTATGAGCCGCATAATGAGCTGACGAGCAAAAGTAAGATTGTATTCTATCTTTATGTAATGATCAGCTTAGTTTTCTTCATATTCTTTGCTACACTGTTAAAAAACATTACCTTAACAGCATTTGAACTATTACCCTTTGCAAAAGAAGATTTGTTGAATTTTTTTGAACTAGGCAGTATTATGGAAATTTTAAAATCTATAGCAATATACTTTAAGAATTATTTCATGGTATTCATTTCAGCTTTTTTAGTAATTCGGATTATTTATACAACCTTTAGAAATATAACTTTATTAATATTGGAAGTGCGTAATAAAAAATCACAAAATACACAGATAAGTACAAAACTTCCTGTTTCAAGAGAGTAATGTATTTATATAATATGGTTAAGGTGTCAAAACAATATAGTTGAACTTAGTGAAACTAAGTTTTGACCCTTTAACCATAATATTGATTTAATAAAACCCTCATTTATGAAACTGTCAATTAATCTTATACTAGATTTAAGGAGTCGCTGTATGCAAGGATTAAAGAAAAAAAGATATATTCTATTCTATATCATAATTATTTTTTGTATAATACTAATAGTTATAAAGTGGTCAACAAAAAATGAAGGTTATTCAAATGAGGTGTTGCTGGTTTCGACAAATATTCAAGACTTGACGACAGAAGTTTTGGTAAATGGCCTTATTCTACCCGCCGAAACCATAACTTTAAAGGCTCCCTTTAACACGTATATTTCTAGAATGCTAGTTAGTATTGGGGATGAGGTGAAAAAAGGTGATGTGCTTGTGGAGTTTGAGGGGAAAAATCTTGAGGAAGAGTTGTTATTAAAAAGAAATGAATTAGAAATAGGTTTAGTGCTTTCAGATGAAGCAGATAGTAATAGAAAAAACAATGAATATAAGTTAAATGCTTTAGAATTAGAAATAGAGAAGATAAGTGTAGATTTAGAGCTTAGCAAGCATCTATTTGAACAGGGGATAATCTCAAAGCAAGAACTTGATAACATACAAAATAACTTAAAAGAAGTAGAGTTAAAATATCAAATGCAAAAAAGTATGATTAATCTCAATGAAAAAATCATACAAGATAAAAAGAATACACTTCTAAAAATGCAGATAAATGAAATAAATAAAAAACTCTCAGAGACTGTTATGAGAGCGCCTGTCGATGGTATCATTATGGAGATAATCAAGGCAGAAGGGATGCCAGTAACTGTTGGAGAAAGTATAATAAAAATCCCAAAAAGTAATTGTGTAAAAGTTAGTGGTTATGTTTCGGAAAATGATATTAATAATATTAATGAGGGACTAGAAGTGAATTTTTTAGATGATAACAATAATTCTGTGGGAAAAGGTAGGGTAACGAAAATTAGTCATATTGCAACGAATAATACGAGTGGGTCTAAAATGGATAATGGGATTGTAATAGAAATGACCCTGGAATTAATGGATGATCGATATAAAATATATCAAAGCATACAGGCGGAAATCGTTACTAGAACATCTAAAAATGCACTCACGGTACCAATTGAAGCCGTAGTGCGTGAAAATAATGAGGCTTTTGTATGGGTGGAAAAAGACGGGAAATATATAAAAACCAAGGTAGAGATTGGGATTATGAATGATTTTTACTATGAAATAATTAAGGGTCTTGATTACCAGGATTTAATTGTATTGTACCCCAATAGCATTAGGGGGGACTTGTATGATAAGGTTAGATAATGTATCAAAGATTTATGGAATGAATAACACACAAGTAACTGCCCTTAAAAATATCAATCTTAATATTTTTGAAGGTGACTATGTGTCAATTAGTGGTACAAGTGGCTCGGGAAAAAGTACTCTGATGAATATAATAGGTTGCTTAGATAGTCCGACGGCGGGTAATTATTTTTTCGAGGGTGTCCCGATAAATACTATAGGGCAATCTGAATTATCTACTATACGTAACAAATATATTGGTTTTGTTTTTCAATCCTTTTTTCTGATTCCAGGATTAACAGCTCTAGAAAATGTAATACTTCCTTTATTTTATGGAGGAAAGGGAAAAAAAGAATGTATTAAAAAAGCTCGGGAAGTATTAGAACTTATGGATTTGGGCGATAGAATCCATCATGACTCCACGGAACTTTCAGGAGGACAAAAGCAGCGCACGTCAATTGCCAGGGCTTTAGTTACTAATCCCAAAATACTGCTAGCTGATGAGCCAACAGGAAACTTAGATTCTAAGAATACAAGAGAAATTATGGGCTTATTTAAGGATTTGAATAAAAAAGGTATGACGGTTGTGTTGATTACACACGATGAACGTTATGCTAATATGGCGAATAAAAGATATAAAATTGAAGATGGGATTTTACAGGAGGCGTAGCTTCTATGAAAGTAATATATTATTTAAAGGCATCATATTCCTACTTATTGAAAAGAAAAAGTCGTACTTTTTTAGCGATATTAGGAATCATCATAGGTATTTCTTCGGTAGTGACAATCATTATGCTTGGGAGCATACTTGACAGTTTAGTAATATCAGAGTTTGAAAAAATAGGAATTAAGAGAGTATACATAACAACAGATAGCTCGAAAGAATTAAGAGAACAAGATTTTCTCGATATGTCAGATGAAATATTGATTAAAAAAAGATTTGAGGATTCAATTATTGCCTTATCAAGAGTGTATTTACAGAGTACATATATTGACATAAAAGATGATACTAATATAAATTTGATGATATATGGCGTCAATAACAACTATAATAAAATACAGCAGATTCAGATGTTACAGGGAAGGTATTTAATTGAAAATGACTTGGCACTTAAACGAAAGGTACTTGTAATTGACAATAGGTTTGCAAATAAGTATTTTGGTAATGAAAACGTGGTAGGAGAAACTATTACTCTTGATACAAATGGTATTCCGACTAGATTTTTTGTGATTGGAGTATATAAAAAAGAGGACGATTTCCTTAATCAACTGGTCGGAGCAAATAATTATAGTATTGCATATTCTCCAAACACCACTTTGGAATACTTGAACAATAAAGATGACAGGGTTTATGGGATTGACATGACTATTAAAGATAATGTTGATTCGGATGAGTTTGTAAAGAATGTTATTTATTATATTGAATCCATACATAGTAATAATGGAGAAGATTTATATTTGGCACAAAATGCAGAAAAATCATTATCTGTGGCACATAATATCGGAAACATGATTACCCTTGTTATAGGTATCATTGCCGCGATATCTTTGCTTGTTGGTGGAATTGGAATAATGAATATCATGCTTGTTACTGTATCAGAAAGAACCAGCGAAATTGGGATAAGAAAAGCAATTGGAGCGAAGAACAAGGATATTTTATTACAGTTTTTACTTGAGTCATCCATTATTACGGGTATTGGAGGAATAATTGGAATAACAATAGGTTTGTTAAGCGGCTATATGATTGGATTATACTTAAAGGTGGATATTGTACTGCCAGTTGTTTCAACGATTTACATTCTACTTTTTTCAATATTAGTTGGTACTGTATTTGGGGTATGGCCAGCACTTAAAGCAACAAGTTTAAGTCCTGTTGAGGCATTGAGAAGGTTATAAATCATTGATCAAAACTTATTAAGGGAAGTGATTCTTTTAAACAATAAAATAATAGTCTATTAAAATTGAGAAGTGTATTATTTGTCACTTGCATAAATGACAAAACAAAATAAAAATAAATAGTGTATTAAAGTTGGGGCGTGTATAATACAAGTATAATGTAGGCGAACTTTAGGTCTGAATTCAAAATGAGAGGTGCTAAAATGTTAACATCACGCATGAAGGAAGTCATATCTATCATACTTGAATCGAATAACTATATAACCGTACAACAAATATCAGATCAGATTAATGTGAGTACCAGAACCATATTAAGAGAATTAAACGATGTGCAGAACTGGATAATAAAACATGGTGGTGATCTGAATAAAAAAAAGGGAAAAGGCATTTCTCTAGTTGCGGATGATACCATAAAAACCAAACTGAGAAATTCACTTCTTGAAGAAGTAAGTGAAATCATATATACACCGATAGATCGGCAGATCATACTTAGGGCTCAGCTGCTTCAATACAATGAACCTACAAAATTATATACATTAACCCAATTATTGGATGTTACAGAAAGTACGATTGGTGGCGATATTGCCCAGTTAGAACCATGGTTTAACCAATACAACATTGAGTTGATTCGTAAACCGGGCTTGGGCATATTAATTGACGGGGATGAAAAGGCAAAAAGAAAGGCGATTGTTGCCTTGATTTATGAGCATTTTCATCTAGTTGATCTTATTGACGTTATAAAAGAAAAAGAGCACCAGCCCATTGATGTAAGAACATTAAAAGAAAATATCAATCAATCTATATTTGAGCTTCTGGATCTTGAAAGTATAAAGCATACAAGGGCTTTTTTAATGCGTATGGAAGAAGATATGGGGTATCAATTTGCGGACAATGCCTATATTGCTCTAATCATAAGGTTCAGCATGACATTAAAAAGGAAGTTTTTTTGGGACGAACTTTATATTGACTCAAAAACCAAAGCGTTAATCGAATCAGATAAGATTTTTCATCTTTTACGGGATTGGGTTATTGAAAAAGAAGATAATCCTTTTAGAGTCCTACCAAAAGAAGAATTGCTCTATTTAACCATGCATCTTAAAGGATCTAAGCTTAGACAAACAGGTGAATACAATAGGATTTCTATGATTGAGGATTTTAAAGTCATTCAATTGGTCAAAGAGTTTATTCAAAAAGTTGAGTCGGAAACAGGTATATATTTATCAGATAACGACAAGCTTATTGTGGGTCTGGTTAAGCATCTTAGACCATCCATCTATCGCATGAAGATGGACCTTGATATTATTAATCCCCTAGTGGAAGAAATCAAAAGCATGTATCCAAAGCTGTTTCAGACGATAGCCACTTGTGCTAAAGTCATTGAAGAAAAGGAACATATTCAGATTCCTGAAGATGAAATCGCTTACTTAGCTACCCATATCGGGGCAGTCATAGAAAAAAACCATAGGGAAATTGTCAAAAAATATCAAGTGGTAGTAGCTTGCATGTATGGCATAGGCGCTTCTCAACTACTGGTTTCGGAAATCGAACGCAATTTTTCTAACATCCATATCGTTCGGGTTGTGAGTGTTATTGATCAAGATGTGGAATCAATGGATGAAGGTGCCATTGACCTAATCATATCAACCGTGCCGACAGAAAATTTGGCCATACCTTGTGTGGTGGTGAATCCGGTTATTAAGGATGAAGATATTAAGAAAATCAGAGAAGCTTTGAAAAGATATAAGCCAAACACCACACATAGACAGACTAAGAATAAAATGGCACTAAAAGAAAAACTTGTCGCATTAGAACAGTATAGTCATATCATTATGAAGGTTATAGACAATTTCTCTTATGACAAATATGTATCAGCAAAAACGATGATGGATTTGATTCACTATATCAGCACTTCATTGTCAAGTAATCAAGAGGAGATTGCAGTGCTGAGCAAAGCATTTATTGAAAGAGAAGAAAAAGGTTCTACCATTCTTATGAAAAAAGGCATGCAATTACTACACTGTCGGGCTGATATTGATAAAGGTGTTTGCCTAAAGGTCATAGATTTAACAGATCCGATTATTATGGAACAAGCATCCGGTTATGTGCCTGTGGATACCATCATTGTAATGGTCGGACCGGTTGTGTTAAATCAAAAGATCTTAGAAGTCTTATCTGAGATTAGTCGTAATATTATTACAGGTGGTTTTGCAGATATCATCAAAGAAGGACAAATAGAAGATGTAGAATTTGAACTCAATGCGTTGTTGGACAAATACTATCAATCCTTGGTGTTCGGCATATAAAAAAGTGGTAAGGCAAAGGACTATATAGAAATGTCACTATTCAGGCGTGACTTTTCCTAATTCTTATTTATATCAAGGTTATATAGAAATGTCACTATTAAGGCGTGACTTTTTCTAATCTTATTAATATATGGACTATTAGAAAATGTCACTATTGAATAGTGACATTTTTTTTTATTGCTTTTTTATGTCACTTATCAGAATGCCAAAGCCACTTTTCTATTTCTTTATTTTTGGTTAGGCAGGGGTGTATACTCAGACCATGTTCATTGATCAATGCACAAACCAAAAAATCTTAGGAGGTAAATATGGAAAGCACAGAAAAAGGGAAATCAGGATCACGAGAAGGTTTACAGAAGTTCGGACGTTTTTTAAGTGGTATGGTGATGCCAAACATTGGTGCATTTATTGCATGGGGGCTAATTACAGCATTATTTATACCAACAGGATGGTTACCAAATGAAAATCTAGCGACTTTAGTTGGTCCGATGATTGTTTACTTATTACCACTACTTATCGGTTATACAGGCGGTAAAATGGTCTATGGTACAAGGGGTGGTGTGCTAGGGGCCGTGGCAACCATGGGTGTTGTCGTAGGAACAAGTATTCCAATGTTCATCGGTGGTATGATTATGGGACCGATTGCCGGTTACCTTATGAAGAAGTTTGATGAATCCGTTGACGGCAAAGTACCAACAGGGTTTGAAATGCTGGTGAACAACTTCTCGGCAGGTATCTTAGGCACACTATTAACATTACTTGCCTATGTAGGCATAGGACCGGTTGTTGAAGGTATCAGTAATACATTTGGTTCAGGCGTTGAAGCATTTGTAAACGCCGGTTTACTACCACTGGCTTCTATATTCATAGAACCAGCCAAAATATTATTCCTCAACAACGCCATCAACCATGGTGTACTGAGTCCACTGGGTATAGAACAAGCAGCAACAGCTGGAAAATCCATTTTCTTCTTACTTGAGACCAATCCTGGACCTGGACTTGGAATCTTATTAGCTTACTGGGTGTTTGCAAAAGGCATGATTAAGCAATCTGCACCAGGTGCGATTATCATTCATTTCTTCGGTGGTATTCATGAGATCTATTTCCCATATATCTTGATGCAACCATCCTTGTTACTTGCAGTAATAGCAGGTGGAGCATCCGGCGTATTCACCTTCGTCATCACAGGTGCAGGACTTGTTGCAGTACCGTCACCAGGTAGTATTTTTGCACTTTCAGCCATGGCACCAAGAGGCGGATTGATACCGGTACTGGCAGGTGTTGTTGTATCCACAGCAGTAACATTCCTTGTGGCTGCTGTCCTTATTAAGAAAAAAGACACACAAGCAGAAGCGACTTTTGAAGAAGCCAAAGAAAAAATGGTGGATCTAAAAGGTAAAAAATCAAGTGTTGTAAAAACAAGTGTTAAAAAAATCATCGTAGCATGTGATGCAGGCATGGGATCTAGTGCCATGGGTGCCAGCAAATTAAAAAATAAACTTCAAAAAGCTGGTTTATCCATCCAAGTAGCCAACGCATCTATTGATGCAATACCTGGCGATGCGGACATTGTCATCTCTCACAAATCATTAACACCAAGAGCAATGGGTGTGGCACCAAATGCAGAGCATATATCTATTGAAGACTTTATTATGACTGGTGTTTATGATGAACTGGTTGAAAGATTAAAATAATAGAATAATATATCAAAAAACATATCAAAAAACATCTTTAAGCAAACATCATATAGGCATAAAGCAAGTGACATTCAAAGACATTATAGAAGAATGTCACTTGTCTATATTGCCATAGTCGTTTTTCTTAAGCTTTAACATGAGGTGTTGACTGTATTATAATAAAAACAACTTAAGGCATCTGTGAATAGGAACAGTGAACAAATGATGTTAAAGAAAAATAGGAGGTTCAAAAATGAAAACAATAACAAATGATAATACCAGCGCTCAAGGTCTACAAAAGTTTGGACGTTTTTTAAGTGGCATGGTGATGCCAAACATTGGTGCATTTATTGCATGGGGGCTAATTACAGCATTATTTATACCAACAGGATGGTTACCAAATGAAAATCTAGCGACTTTAGTTGGTCCGATGATTGTTTACTTATTACCACTACTTATCGGTTATACAGGCGGTAAAATGGTCTATGGTACAAGGGGTGGTGTGCTAGGGGCCGTGGCAACCATGGGTGTTGTCGTAGGAACAAGTATTCCAATGTTCATCGGTGGTATGATTATGGGACCGATTGCCGGTTACCTTATGAAGAAGTTTGATGAATCCGTTGACGGCAAAGTACCAACAGGGTTTGAAATGCTGGTGAACAACTTCTCGGCAGGTATCTTAGGCACACTATTAACATTACTTGCCTATGTAGGCATAGGACCGGTTGTTGAAGGTATCAGTAATACATTTGGTTCAGGCGTTGAAGCATTTGTAAACGCCGGTTTACTACCACTGGCTTCTATATTCATAGAACCAGCCAAAATATTATTCCTCAACAACGCCATCAACCATGGTGTACTGAGTCCACTGGGTATAGAACAAGCAGCAACAGCTGGAAAATCCATTTTCTTCTTACTTGAGACCAATCCTGGACCTGGACTTGGAATCTTATTAGCTTACTGGGTGTTTGCAAAAGGCATGATTAAGCAATCTGCACCAGGTGCGATTATCATTCATTTCTTCGGTGGTATTCATGAGATCTATTTCCCATATATCTTGATGCAACCATCCTTGTTACTTGCAGTAATAGCAGGTGGAGCATCCGGCGTATTCACCTTCGTCATCACAGGTGCAGGACTTGTTGCAGTACCGTCACCAGGTAGTATTTTTGCACTTTCAGCCATGGCACCAAGAGGCGGATTGATACTGGTACTGGCAGGTGTTGTTGTATCCACAGCAGTAACCTTCCTTGTGGCTGCTGTCCTTATTAACAAAAAAGGTGAGCAAGAAGAGGCTTTAACCAAAGCAAAAGAAAATGTCAGTCAAATGAAAAACACCAGTAAAACACAGATGGTCAATAAGATTGATGAAGATTTGGACTTATCACAAGTAAAAACCATTGCGGTCGCATGTGATGCCGGTATGGGATCTAGTGCCATGGGTGCAAGTAAACTTAAAGCAGCCTTAAAAGATGCCAAAGTGAATCTGGAAGTCATCAACTGTTCGATTGATCAGCTAGATGATCAAAGTGATCTTGTCATCACCCACGAAAAACTGACCAAGCGAGCAAGCGGTGTTGTTCCAGGTGCCATTCATATATCCATATCAGACTTTATTAATACAGATATCTACGATCGCTTGGCAGAAAGACTTGCTGTACTTCATTCATCATCTGTAGATGCTATTGAAAGTGAAGATGTGTATCAACCATTGAAAAAACAAAACATACGTATAGGTCTGCCTTCAAGCTCAAAGGAAGAGGCCATAAGAATGGCCGGACAGATTCTCTTCGAAGGCGGCTATGTCGAAGAAGGT
Source organism: Petrocella sp. FN5 (assembly GCF_029210395.1). Classification (GTDB taxonomy): domain Bacteria; phylum Bacillota; class Clostridia; order Lachnospirales; family Vallitaleaceae; genus Petrocella. The sequence continues at coordinate 32,141 of NZ_JARGDP010000021.1, forward strand.
TATATAGATGCTATGGTACAACGTGACAGTGAGCTCTCAACCTACATCGGAAATGGCACAGCAATACCTCATGGTGTGAGCGATGCTAAGAAAAAAATCATTAAAACAGGTATCAGCATACTTCAATTTCCGGAAGGCGTTGATTTTAGCGGTAATACAGTATATTTAGTCGTTGGGATTGCAGGTGTGGGTAATGAACATCTTATGATTCTATCTAATCTTGCAGAGATTGTTGAAGATGAAGAGAAAATCAAGCAACTGAGTCAAACCACAGATATAGATTATATATACAAACAATTTACCAATTAGGATTGATTTTCAAACCGCAATTAGGTTTGACTTTCAAACCCAAGTGGTGATTGGTAATCTGACAATAAAAGTGAGGTAGTCCATGATTTATACAGTAACTTTAAATCCTGCCATTGATAAAACCTTGAAAATTGATGATTTCAAAGTAGATCAGGTTAACCGCGTAAAAGAGTATAGAGAAGACGCAGGTGGCAAAGGCATCAATGTAACGAAGATGATACACAAATTAAAAGGTGATAGCATAGCGGTTATGATTACCGGCGGTGATATTGGCCATCGATTGACCAGTTTATTGGATGATGAAGGTATCAGTTATAAAGCCATTAAAACACCCGGCCAAACCCGTATCAATGTAAAGGTAGTGGATCACAACAACCATACTTTTACAGATATTAATGAAAAAGGGCCAGTTGTAGATAGCAAAACACTGGAGACACTTGATGCCTATCTTATGAATCACTTATCCGAAAAAGATATTTTGGTTTTGGCGGGCAGTTTACCACAAGGTGTTCCTAAGGATATCTATAAGCATTGGTGCGAACTTGGCAAGGAAAAAGGTGCTAAAGTCATTCTAGATGCAGATCGAGATGTACTTGAGTTGGGTATCAAAGGTTTGCCTTGGATCATAAAACCAAATCAAAATGAGTTAGAAATGTATTTTGGAAAGAAGTTTGATAATGACCAAGATATGATCTTAAAAGCTCAGGAATTGTTAGATATGGGCATCTATGCTGTGGTCATTTCACAAGGTGAAAAAGGTTGTCTTGTGGTTAGTAAGGATGGAACAGCTAAGATGGATGCTCTAAAGCTAAAGGTTGTCAGTACAGTAGGTGCAGGTGATTCCATGGTAGCGGGTATTGCTTTTGGCATAGACGAGGTCATGAAAAAAAATGAAACACTGGATTTTGCAAGATTTATGGACATCATGAGACTAGGTGTAGCATCCAGTAGTGCATCTATTGAAGAAGAAGGAACCCATATGGGTAGCTTAACAAGAGTCAATGAGTTGTACCAAGAGATTACTGTTAATATGGTTAAAGTGTCAAAACTATATAGTTGAACTTTTACATACGTGTTGTAAGTAAATTAGAGAAACTTAGTTTTGATACTTTAACCAAATATAATGATAGAAAACAAGACGAAATAGGAGTGATTAAATGAAAACAGAAGCGGTTAGATTATATGATGTCAACACATTAAAACTAGAAACTTTTGAGTTACCGGCGATTAAAAAAGACGAGATTTTAGTAAAAGTCGTTACAGACAGTGTATGTATGTCCACCTACAAAGCCGTTATACAAGGCAGCAAGCACAAACGTGTTCCTGAGAATATCGCAACCAACCCGACAATTATGGGTCATGAATTCTCAGGCGTTATTGTAGAAGTAGGTGAAGCATGGCAAGATCAATTTACACCTGGAGAAAAATTTGCCATACAACCGGCCTTAAATTATAAAGGCAGCCCTTATGCACCCGGATATTCATTTGAATTTTTTGGTGGATCAGCGACCTATTGCATTATTCCAAGAGAAGTCATGGAACTTGGCTTTCTTCTTAAATATGAAGGAGAAGCTTTTTACGAAGCATCTTTATCAGAACCGATGTCATGTGTTATTGGTGGCTTTCATGCCAACTACCACACAAAGACAGGTGAGTACAAACATTATATGGGCATCATAGAAAAGGGTAAAATGGCCTTATTAGCAGGTGCCGGTCCAATGGGTCTTGGTGCTATTGATTATGCGCTGCATTGTGACAGAAAGCCCTCTTTATTGGTTGTAACGGATATTGATGATGCCAGATTGGACCGTGCAAGATCTCTTTTCACACAAGAAGAAGCAGAAAAACAAGGTGTAAAGCTACACTTTATTAATACCATGAAAGAAGCAGATTCTGTAAAGACCTTAATGGACCTAAGTGATGGTGAGGGCTATGATGATGTATTTGTTTATGCACCTGTAAGACCGGTTATCGAAGAAGGGGATAAAATACTTGGTAAAGATGGTTGTATGAACTTTTTTGCCGGACCTTCAGACACAACCTTTAATGCGAATATTAATTTCTACAATGTGCATTATACACCCACTCATATCATGGGTTCAACCGGTGGCAATGCTGACGATATGATTGAATCATTAAATATGTCATCTAAGAAGTTAATTAATCCCGCTGTTATGCTGACCCATATTGGCGGTATCAATTGTGTCATTGATACGATACTGGATTTACCTAACATTCCAGGAGGCAAGAAGATGATTTATAATGAAATCGATATGCCTCTTACAGCCATAGATGATTTTGAAAAGCTTGGTGAAAAGGATGCATTCTTTAAAGGCTTAGCAGAATGTGTTAAGAAGTACAATGGCTTGTGGAATGCTGAAGCTGAAAAATACTTATTAGAGAACGGAAAAAGGAGAGATTAAGATGGTTAAGAAAGATTTTGTATTAGAAGCAGAAGAAGGTTTACACGCAAGACCGGCCAGTATGCTGGCGAAAGTTGCTATGAAGTTCACTTGTGACATTAAACTCATGAAATCCGGTAAAGCTGACAAAGTATTTCAACCTAAAAGCATATTATCCTTAATGAGTGTTGGTGCTGCAAAAGGTGAACGATTGACCTTTGTAGCTGAAGGTGATGATGAAGTGCAAGCAATGGAAAGTATTTCACAACTGTTCACATCTAATTTCCAAGGGTAGGTAGTGGTATGCATACCATCATAGGCATACCCATAGCCAAAGGTATTGCCCATGGCCCTGTAAGAATCATACATGATACCTCTATGGAAGCTGTAGAGCGTTTAGGCTGCAATACCGATGAAGAGATACAAATATTTCATGACGCACGTAATAAAGCCATAGGTGAGATTGAAACCATTCGGTTAAACACGATGAAAAATATTGGTGAGCAGGAAAGCAAGATATTTGAAGCACACCAAAGCATATTAGAAGATCCGGAACTGATAAGTCAAGTAGAAGCTTATATACTGGATAAAAGGTGTTGTGCAGAATGGGCCTTAAGTCTTGTGGGTAATAGGTTTCGAGCTATTTTTGAAGCTATGGACAACGCATATATGAAAGAAAGAGCCATTGATATCAAAGACATCACGTGTCGCGTCGTCAATCTCATTATGGGCCATTATAGCGATGTTGGATCAATCAACGAACCCTATGTATTGGTCGCTCATGATCTGACACCATCACAAACATCCACTCTTGAGACCAAATATGTTAAAGGAATTATAACGGAAGTGGGTGGAAAAACAGCTCATTCAGCCATTATAGCAACACTACTTAAGATTCCCTATGTGGTGATAGAAAAAGGAACCACCTTATTAAAAGATGGTGATGAGGTTGTTTTTGATGGTCGAGAAGGCAGCGTCATCGTAGATCCGGATCAGATCTATCTAGATGCTTACTACGTTAAAGAAAAACAACTGGTTCAAGAAGAAGAAAAATATGCCAGCCTTAGAGGCAAGGTATGTAAAACCCAAGATAACATGGAAGTAGAACTGATTGCAAACATCAGTCAGATTAAAGACCTTGATTTTATTGTCAAAAGTGATGCTAAAAGCGTTGGTCTCTTTAGAACCGAATTTATTTTTATGGATCAAGAGAGGTTACCAACAGAAGATGAGCAATACGAGATCTATAAAAAAATAACCACAGCTATGTCAGAAGGGTATGTTACCATTCGTACCTTGGACATTGGCGGTGACAAAGAAAGTCCACTGTTTGATATTCCAAAGGAAGACAATCCATTTTTAGGTTATCGTGGCATTCGTTTATGTCTTGAGGAAGTCGAGATTTTTAAGACACAGCTTAGAGCAATACTTAGAGCCAGTGCCCATGGTCAAATCAAAATTATGTTTCCTATGATTGCCAGTCTGACTGAGATTAGAAAGGCAAAAGATATTCTAAAAATATGTAAGAAGGAACTTGAAGCGGTGGATGTAGCCTATGATTCAAATATTGAAGTTGGTATTATGATAGAAACCCCAGCTGCGGTTGTCATGGCAGATCTATTTGCAAAAGAAGTGGATTTTTTCTCTATTGGAACCAACGACCTGATTCAGTACACCATGGCAGTTGACCGCTCCAACTTGAAAATATCAGCATTATACTCCCAATATGATCCTGCTGTACTTAGAAGTATGAAAGTGATAGCAGAAGCAGCAAAAAAGGAAAATATTTCAGTCAGCATATGCGGTGAAGCCGCTGCAGATATAAAGCTATTACCTTACTGGTTAGGTATTGGTATTAGTAAGCTGAGTATGTCAGTAGCCCTTATTCCTGAAGTTAAGTGGACCATTTCCCAGATGACATCCACTAAAGGAATAGAGGTTGCAAAAGCCCTTAACAAAGCAGGCGATGTGCGAGAAGTCTTAGAAGGCTTAGAATTGACTGCTTTGTAATGTAACACATCATCCTCCCTATACAAAAAAGACGGCAGCCACCAAGTCCATAATACTTGCTGGCTGCCGTCTTTTTAATTGAATTATATAGTGGTTAAGGCGTCAAAAATATATAGTTGAACTTTTACATACCATATATAGTTACGAATGCATCAACGTAATCTATATATGGTATGTGAATTTAGTGAAACTTAGTTTTGACCCTTTAACCATAGTATGAATGCTTGTATTTACAAAGTTGTCTCCAAGGGAAGTTTGGCAGGTGTTGATTTGTCAAAAACATATAAACCGACAAATATAAGCATCATTAGAGTTGCAACAATAATGGCACTCATACCGGCAAGGACACCAAAACCATCTGCAAGGGCACCGGTTATAATTGGCATAATAATGGCGCCAATACCACTGATCATTAAGAGGACGCCCATGGACATGGGGTAGGTTTTGATGATACTACCTAGTGTCGATACAGTGGTAGGGTAGATGCCAGCCATGGAAAAACCAAGACCCATGATTGCCAGAGTAATGGTGGTGGTATTCCTTGTTGAGAGTAATAACAAATAAAACATAACAGTGCCGACACTTAAAACAGTTAAAGTTATTTTTTTTGAAATACGATCACCTATAAAAGCGGTTGTTAATCTTCCGGCTAAGATAACTACCCATAATAAAGATGCAAGAATCTGCGCATATTGTATAGACATAATGCCTGAATCAATGAAGTATTTTACCATCCAACCATTGATGGTCGCTTCAGCACAAAGATAGAAAAACAAAATACCGGCACCAATTAGAAACCGTCGATCTTGAATAAAAACATAGGACTTGTCGGTTTTTTGCTTGATTCGGGATGACGCGTCCATATCCATTCTAGAAAAAAGTATCATGGATATGATGGCGAGGATGATAATGACAATAGCTGACAATTTCCATCCAAAGTCACCGGTAAGTTTAGTTGAGAATATAACAAGGAAAGGTGCCAACAATGCTCCAACAGCAAAAATACTATGTAATACATTTAAGGCTGCTGAACTGCTGTTTGAGATTTCGTTGACCATGGTATTGTTAAAATTAGAAATACTGCCACGGCTTAATCCGGTAAAAAGAAAACCTAGAATAAGAAGTACCGGATTGCCAGTTAGAATCATAATCAAAAAACCCATGACGACAAAGCAACACATAAATATGACAGCTTTTTTTCTACCTAAATATAAGGGAAGAACGCCGGCAATAAAACCGGCAATAAGATTACCAACTTGATGGGCAGATATGAGACCACCACTTATAGTATTGTTGAGGTTATAGGCATTGCTGATAAGTGGTAATAAAGAGCCAAGAATCATGCCGTATAAACCATTAACAGCAAAGACAAAAAAACAGCAAAGCAATATATATTTATTACGCGGATCCAGTTGTGCATAAAAGGATGGTTTTGTCATTTGTGTTTCCTCCAAGAATATAGACTATCTTTTTTTGGGATACCTAGCCAATTATAGCATAAAATAAATATCACAGATGCATTATGAGAAAGTAATGTCAAAAAATGCACACTTTATCAAAAAATGCTTATTGTTTAGTAAAGGAATGGACGATAGGATGAAGAGTAAACATGAGTTGGTATGTAATGCTTTATAAGACTAAGATTGACCATCTTATAGATAGAAAGTATAATTAAGAAATGACGCAATATCAAAAAAATCTATCTTTCCTGAAAGGAAGAACGCTATGAAAAGACTTAAAGACTTCTGGTTGCACTTGTCAATAAAAGTAAAACTCCTGTTGTACTTTTTTATTGTTATTGCAATCATAAGTCTTTTTAATTTGTATTTAAACAATAATAATTATAAAATTGTGGATCAGTTTAAAGATACTATGAACAATTATTATGGCATTAATAGTTTGCTGGTCATGACAAGTGAAAATAAGACACTGGTATCAAGATACTTGCGAGAGCTTGACCCGGAAGATAAAGAAAACTATACAAGAAAAAAAGTAGATCTAATGGAAAAAGTGGAAGACCTTGAAGCGGAATTGACGTCTACCGATGCCTACTTTATCATCGTTGCCATACGCAATGCTTCAGAAGCTATGTATGAGAACTGGGATAAGGCAATAGAAGAAAGAGAAGAGAATATACCCACTTACTTTAATGCTTTTTATGAAGGTGAAAGTATTGAAGTTTATGTCATATCCTACATAGAAGAGCTGTTATACTTAAGCTTAGGAGAAGGTAATGAACTATATAATAAGCTTGCCGAAGAAGCGGTAGTTATGAGAAGAATTTCTATTTTTCTAATTGCCATCAGTGCTCTTTTTACGATGTTTATCGTCTTGTTCTTTGTCAATTCTTTTATTAATCCAATTAAAAACTTGGCATCTAATTCCATGAAAATGGCTTCAGGAGACCTTGATGTTGAACCAATGGTCATCATTTCAAAAGATGAAGTCGGAACCCTATCAGATGCCTTTAATATAATGAGTCATAATATCAGACAGTATGTGGATGACTTAAAAGAAAAGGTGGTCATAGAAAAGCGACTTCATGAAGAAGAACTAGAAGTTGTTCGTATGGAACAGTTGCTAAGAGAGTCTCAATTTGAAGCACTTCAATCCCAGATCAATCCCCATTTCTTATTTAATACTTTAAATACCATATCTAGAACGGCTATGTTTGAAGGAGCAGAAGATACAACCAAACTTATTCAAGCCCTGTCTAATCTATTTCGATATAAACTTAAGAATCAGTCTACTGTTATAAATCTTCAGGAAGAATTATGGATTGCTGAGGAATACATTTACTTGCAAAAATTTAGATTCAAGGAGCGTTTGACCTATGAAATCGTTGCAGACCAAGGTACTAAGTCAGTGAGTGTACCAATATTTATGTTACAGCCTATTATTGAAAATACCATTATACATGGTATTGAACCTAAGGTTGAAGGCGGTAAGATACGTATTAAGATTAAAAGCCTTCAAATAGATAATAAGGAATGGATTATTCTACGTATCACTGATACAGGTGTGGGCATGACACCAAGGCGTTTGAAGGAAGTGCTTAGTTTTACTGAAATGAAACACCATAGTATCGGTATTAGCAATGTATATCATCGCTTCAAGATTATGTACCAACATAAAGGATCCTTTAGAATGATGAGTAAAAAAGGTGCAGGCACCTGTGTTGAATTCAAGTTTGAAAGGAATGATTTAGATGGAAAAATATAAAATATTAATTGTTGATGATGAATCCATTGAAAGAGAAGCTATAAAGTTTATATTAAATAAAGAATTAAATGAAGATCTTGAATTCTATGAAGCAGCCAATGGTCAAGAAGCCATATCAAGTGCGGCTTTAAATAGCCCTAATATTATTGTGATGGATATACAGATGCCGGGACTTAATGGTATTGAAGCTGTCAAAGTTTTAAAAAAAATACTGGCAGATAGTAAAGTGATTTTTCTAACAGCCTATGACCAGTTTGATTATGCTCACGAGGCCATTAAATTGGGTGTTGAGGATTTTATTGTAAAACCCGCATCCAATGAGCGTTTAGTAGAGGTTATCAATAGAGCGATTAAAACCCTAAAAGATGAAAAACAACAGGCAATAACAAAAGAAATGATGGCATCTAAATTAGAACAAGTTTCCAAATATCTAGAAAATGAATTTTTATCATCGGTCATAAATGGTGATATTGAAAACGAACAAGGTAAAGAATACTTAGACTTTAATGGCATCAAATTTGAATGTGGTATGGGCATAGTGGTACGTGCCAATGCGGATGAGGCAATGGTTTCATCTGGACTTAGACTGCAAGTTATGAGAAGACGTTTATTAGATGCCATCGATACAAGAATCAATAAGATTGTAAGACAAAAATACTCAACAATAATCAAAGATTACATCTACATTTTTATAATGGGTGAGCGTCAAAATGAATTACTGCAAATCCAAGAAAAAATAAGAAAAATTCTTAATGAAGTCGGTAGTTTATTTGCCTTAGAGCATCAGCTATACTCAGATTTTGGTATCGGTGACATCTGCAATAAACTAGATTGCCTTTGGAAATCATTTTCTACAGCTAAAGCTAACTGTAACAAACGTATACCTACGAGGGATTCAAGAAATGAGCAAGATCTTCAAGCTTTGGTAAAAAGCTTAAAAGACAAGGATGAAGCTGCCTTTAATAAATATATTGATTTATTATTTGAAGACATATCTTCTGGATCAGAAGATTTGGAGATGATTCGTATTAAGCTTTATGAACACTTTGTTTTAATAAGAGAGCGGGTATCAGATAATATTTATGAATCAGACATTTATACTTTTGATTTGTTTAATCAAACCATGAAAATAAGCAATCATCACGAGGCCAAATATCTTCTAAGAGACTTTTGTAATCAATATATGGAGAAATTGGACAAGCAAAAATCAGATAAAACGTCGATTATTCTGGATAAACTCATTGTATATATTAATTTACATTATGCGGAAAATATAACATTAGATCAGCTTTCTTCAATTTGTGACCTAAGTCCAAGCTATATTAGCAAGGTGTTTAAGAAGCATCTGAATACGAACTTTATTGACTATGTTAGCTCGGTCAGAATTATAGTGGCAAAACGACTTCTTAAAAACTCATTGCTGTCCATCAAGGAAATCGGTTATGAGATTGGCTATTTCGACTCTAATTACTTTACAAGAGTATTTAAGAAATATGAGGGGATGACCCCCTCGGACTATCGCAACAAGTGGTATAACACAAGTATGCCCAAAAAGGATGGTGATGAAGTTGAAGCAGATAAGTAGAATATGGATTTCAATAATTATGACATTTATTCTAACCACAGGTTGTAGTGATCAAGGGGCAACTGTTGTCAAACAACCGGAAGTCATCTATTTTAGATTAGCTGAAATCCATCCGTCCGATCATCCGACAACAAAGGCAGATAAAGAATTTGCACGTCTTGTTGAAGAGCGTACAAAGGGCCGTATTATCATCAAAGTATATGATTCGGAGCAGTTGGGACCTGAGAAAGCGGTTTTAGATCAAGTTCGATTTGGTGCTATAGATTTTACAAGATTAAGCATGGGTCAAGTGGCGGAGATCTCACCTCAGCTTAATGTACTTCAGCTCCCATATATTTATCGTGATAGTGATCATATGTGGCAAGTACTTAATAGCGATATAGGAGACTTTTTTTTAGAGAGTATTGAAGATAAGGGTTTGATCGGACTGGCCTGGTATGATGGTGGTGCCCGTAGTTTTTACAACAGTGTCAGGGAAGTTAAGACTCTATCTGATCTAGAAGGATTAAAGTTTCGAGTTATGGAAAGTCAATTGATGGTGGAAATGGCAAGGGCATTAGGCACTTCAGTGATACCCATGGCCTATGGTGAGGTATATAGTTCAATTCAGACGGGTGTTATTGATGGTGCTGAGAATAACTTTCCTAGTTATGAGACATCTCTACACTATGAAGTTGCCAAGTATTTTACCATAGATGAACATGTACGCGTACCGGAAATGTTGATTGCAAGCAAAAAAATCTTAGATCGAATCACAGAAGAAGATTTAGAAATTATTATGGCTTGTGCCAAAGAATCTGAAATCTATCAAAGAGATAAATGGCGCATTGAAGAAAAAGAATCGGAGAAAAAGCTTAGAGAGTTAGGTTCAATCATAACAGAAATAGAAGATAGAGAAGCTTTTGTAGAAGCAGTTCGTCCATTATATGATAGATATGCCAACGACTATTTGGAAATTGTCAAACGGATTCAAGAGATGGAATAAAGAACAAAATCATGCTATTTGTTCAAAAATGTCATGGATTTAGTGAGAAGGATTCTTAATAACATACGATGACGCAAGATTATGATGATAATAACAAGATTATGAATTGTTGAAGGCATTGCCCCCCTGTATGATGAACATGTAGTTGTTACATAAACCAACAAATCACAAGGGGGTAACACCAATGATTAAGAAGTTACTTAGTATTATGATGATCGTAGCTATGATGGCAGTACTTGCAGTCGGATGTGCGAAAACAGAGGAACCAGCAGCAACGTCTGTAGAAACACCAGCAGAAACAGCAGAAACACCTACAGAAGCACCAGCACCGGTTGAAGCAGTTATATTAAAGCTTGCAGAAACACACCCAGCAGATTATCCAACCACTTTGGGTGATTATGAGTTTGCGCGTCTTGTAGAAGAAAAAACAGAAGGCCGTGTTAAGATTGAAGTATTCCCAGCAGCTCAACTTGGTGAAGAAAAAGACGTTATTGAACAAGTACAGATTGGTGCCATTGATCTAACTAGAACAAGTATTGCGCCACTAACTGAGTTTTCACCATCACTTAACGTATTACAATTGCCATATATTTATCGTGATGCAGACCATATGTGGAGTGTTCTTAATAGTGAAATTGGGGAAAATTTCTTAAAGAGTGTTGAATCAGCGAATTTTGTAGGCCTTGGTTGGTTTGATCCAGGTCAAAGAAACTTCTACAATTCTCAAAAAGAAATCAAATCCTTAGCGGATTTAAAAGGACTTAAATTTAGAGTTATGCAAAGTGAACTTATGATGGACATGGTAGCAGCACTTGGTGCATCTCCAACGCCACTTCCATATGGTGAAGTATACAGTGCAATTCAAACAGGCATTATCGATGGTGCAGAAAACAACTGGCCAAGTTATGATACTTCCTCACACTATGAGGTAGCAAAATATTACACCATTGATGGTCATGTAAGGGTTCCAGAAATAATTATCGCAAGCAGCATAGCAATGCAAAAGATATCAGCTGAAGATCTTGCAATTATGAAAGAAGCTGCCAAAGAAGCTCAAGCCTTCCAAATTGAAAAATGGAATGCAAAAGAAGTTGAGTCAAGAGAAAAAGTTGAAGCGGCAGGCAGTATCATTACAGAATTAACACCGGAAGCCAAAGCAGAATTTGCTGCAGCAATGGAACCTGTATATGAAAAATACGCAGCTGAATATACAGACCTTATTAAACAAGTTCAAGCAGTTAAGTAGCCATAATTGTTATACCTTAACCATATAATGGATAGAGGGCCGGATGGAAATCCGGCTTTCTATAATAAAACAGTACAACAAACATGAATCGTGTTGATGAACAGCACTATATATTAATACCGTTATGAATCAAGTGAAAGGAGTACTACCCATGAATCAGATAAGAAAAATTGTTGATCAACTGCATAAAGTTATGGTTGTCTTAGGGCAAATCATGTTGGTACTGATAACAATCCTAACCTGTATTCAAGTTTTTTCTAGATATGTTCTTAATTTTAGTCTGAGGTGGTCAGAAGAAGTGCCATTGATTATGATGGTGTGGTTTGGCTTTATTGCTTTAGCACTAGGTGTCAAGAAAAAGCTTCATATCAGTATTGAATTATTCTTTAGAATGTTCCCGGAACCTGTTCAAAAAGTATTACTAAAATTTGTTGACCTATGTATATTAACCTTTGGTGTCATCATGGTGGTCTATGGATGGCAGCTAGCGATGGTTATGATGGCTTCTACGATGCCGGCAACAAAAATGCCAACAGGTTATTTATACATTATCGTTCCAATATCAGGTGTATTCGTTGTTTTTGACAGTCTTATGGAGTTACTTGGCTTAATTGAAAACGAAGAAGAGACTCAAGATGATGAAGTTATAGAATCCTTAAAAAATCTATCCTTAGGAGGTAAAAACTAATGCCAGTTGCAAGTACAGCAATCGCTATATTATTAATCTCATTTTTTGTTCTTTTAATATTAAAAGTACCTGTAACCTTTTCATTAGCCCTATCTTCTGTTCTAACAGCCTTATATTACCAAGTGCCACTAATGACCATTATTTTAAAAATGGTAAAAGGTATTGAGTCCAGTTCCCTCATGGCTATTCCTTTTTTCATAGTAGCAGGTGAAATCATGGGTGCCGGAGGCATATCCAGGCGACTTATTGAACTGGCCAATGTTATGGTTGGACGTGTAAGAGGCGGTATGGCACAAGTGAATATTCTAGCCAGTATGTTTTTTGGTGGAATATCCGGTTCAGCTGTTGCCGATGTATCCTCAATTGGTGCCATATTGATTCCTATGATGAAAGACAATGGCTATGATGATGATTACTCTGTTGCCGTAACCGTAACAAGCTCATGTCAAGGGGTGATCATTCCTCCAAGTCATAATATGATTATATATTCTCTAGCAGCCGGCGGTGGCGTTTCTGTTGGTCGTTTGTTTCTTGGTGGCATGTTACCGGGTGTTATTCTTGGGGTTGGCCTTATGATCTTAAGTTATATCATTGCCGTTAAGAGGGGCTATCCAAAAGGGGATAAGATTCCTTTTAAAGAAAAAGTGAAAATCACCATGAACGCTTTCTTTGGTCTTATGACCGCCGTTATTATTATGGGTGGTGTACTTTCGGGTGTATTTACAGCTACAGAATCAGCAGCGGTTGCCTGCCTTTATGCTTTTGTTATAACATTTTTTGTGTATAGAGAAATACCTTTAAAACGTATGGGTAATATCTTATATAATGCTTTAAAAACCCTCGCTCTGGTTCTAAGTCTAATAGCAGCGGCCAAAGCTTTTGGTCATATGTTGGCCTTGTTACAGGTACCTGCACTAGCAACCAATGCATTATTGACCATTACTCAAAACAAGACTCTATTATTATTGCTTATACTTGTGCTCATCCTATTACTTGGGTGTATTATGGATATGGCACCACTCATATTGATTCTAACCCCCATTCTATTGCCGGTTGTTACAAGCTTAGGTATGGATCCGGTTCAGTTTGGTGTCGTACTAATTCTTGCACTTGCTATTGGATTATGTACACCGCCTGTTGGTAGCGCCCTTTTTGTTGGATGCGCCATCGGAAAAGTATCCATAGAGAAAATGACCAAATCTTTGCTACCATTCTATGGTATTATGGTTGCTGTATTATTGCTTATAACATTTGTACCGGGTATTGTCATGTTTATACCCAACTTGTTTCTATAAATAAAAAATTTCAAAGTAAGATGAAAAGGAGAAAAAA